>JAJYGB010000544.1 GCA_021785235.1 Bacteroidota bacterium | reverse complement strand
CCCTTCGCAGTAGCTCCTTAACTTCCTCGATCAGACCGGCCGCTATCATTTCGTCCACGCGGCTTTCGATTCTCCTGTACAACTCATTCCTTTCCAGAACAATACCGAACTGAATTGTCTCGAAGTCAGGCTTTTGGGTGCGTTCGACACGAAGGGTCGATATCTTTTTTCCTGACGTCCGATAGACCTCAAGGGCCCTGAGAATTCTCTTGTAATTCTGAGGGACAAGGCCTTTGGCCGCGTCGGGATCAACAAGCTTCAGCTCCTCGAGCAATTTCCCTGCCCCTTCCGACTTAAGCCTGCCTCTCAACTCTTCTCTAATTCCCATGTCTATCTCGGGCGCGTCAAAAAGGCCGTCTACAATTGCCCTGATGTACAAACCTGACCCCCCAACGATGAGAGGTAACTTGTGTCTAGCGAAAATTTCCGCGACTGTATCCCGTGCCAACTTTCCATAGACACCCGCGCTCACCAATTCATCTAAAGGGGCTATGTCGACCAGATGGTGAGGAACGATCGACATCTCATCCGCCGTCGGTTTCGCTGTCCCGATGTCAATCAGCCTGTACACCTGTCGTGAGTCGGCGGAAACTATCTCACATTCGACAAGCTTGGACAGCTCCATACTGATGGCCGTCTTTCCGCTGCAAGTCGGTCCAACAATAGCCACCGCGAATTTTTGATTTGTGAAACCGGCGCCGTCAGCCATCGTGTTCGGGCCAGCCATCCCTCCCGATCAATGGAACGAACTTAAAATCCGATTTTTCTTCAACCGAATATTCGTTGTCTTCGTTGGTCTTTGTAATGATGTTCATCTGCTGGAAATCCTGGGGCCCAACCGGCACTACCAGTTTTCCACCTACTCTCAGTTGTTCGACTAGAGATTTGGGCACGGCCGGACTTCCGGCGGTCACGACTATTCCATCAAATGGTGAAGATTCTTTCCAACCGATCGTGCCGTCGCTGCATTTCGAAATGTACCGGACATCCATGCTGTCCAGCACCACCTTCGCGCTCTTAAGTAAAGCAGGTATCCTTTCGATAGTAAAAACCCTCGCCCCCATTGCAGCAAGGATCGCCGTCTGATAACCGCTTCCCGTTCCTATCTCCAGCACCTTGTCAAGATTTTGAACATGGAGAGCCTCGGTCATAAAAGCGACGGTGAAAGGCTGGGATATCGTCTGCCCTTCGCCGATCGGAAGCGCCACATCGTCGTAGGCATGATTGCGCAGCGGGATCGGTATAAACAGGTGTCTTTCCACCTGCAGCATCGCCGCTAGCACGCGTTCGTCAGAAATTCCGCGGTCCGCGAGCAACTGTACCATTTCCTCGCGAGCTTCGCGGAATTTATCAAGCAGTCCGGATTTTGTCATTTAATCTTAGGAATGATTTTAAATAAACTCTGATGAAACGAAGTATGTCAATTATCCTGATGTAGCTTACTGATTCGTTATAAATCGTCTTAACGGGAATAAACCCGACGCGATAACCAGCCAACACAGTTTTGAGCAGCATATCGGATTCGTAATCGAAATGGCGGCAACTCGAATCGACCTTCCTAAGGACTTCGGATTTATATAGCCTGTAACCGCACTGGCTGTCTTCGATGTTGGCTCCCGTCCTTGACGAAAGTATGCGTGAAGTTAGAGAATTGGATAGAAATCTGTGGACCGGCATATCTTTCGTGGAGATGTTACGTTTGCCAATGACAAGATCAAACCTCGAAGCGGCATCTATGAAAGCCGGAATTTCCTCCGGATCGTGTTGCAGATCCGAGTCCATCGTGATAACCATCTCATAATTCAACTCAAGGGCCTTCATAGCGCCATCCCTGAGCGCGACTCCCTTTCCCTTCTTAGCCGAATGCCTGAGGAGCCAGACTCCGAGGTCTCGGGCAATGAGCTCGGTCCCGTCTGTCGAACCATCATCGACTACGAAGATGTCTTCCGGCTGCACCTGCCGGGAGACCCGCGATATGAGCTCCGCTAGGGTTCGTGACGCGTTATGAGCGGGGATGACTACCGCAACCCTAGGCATCTTCGGTCGCGCGCCTAAGTATCGACTTCGCTCCCTTATCGGACGGTCGAGGCAGAGTCTCCTTAAGCCGCCGACGCAAACCTTCGGGCGAGAGGCCGCGGGTAAGAATGCCGTCCTCCGCCACGGATATCGTGCCGGTCTCTTCCGAAACTATGACGATGAGAGCGTCGCTCTGTTCCGACATACCAAGCCCCGCGCGATGCCTCATGCCGAGCACGTAGCCGCCGAGCTTTGTCGTGGAACTCAAGGGAAGTGTGCACCGGGCGGCTTCGATCGTGTCCCCTCTCACCACCACTGCCCCGTCGTGAAGCGGAGCCTTCGGATTAAATATCGTCACGAGGAGGCCTTTGGAAACCTTGGCGCGTATCTCCTCGCCCGTCTCAATTATCGTGCGGAGCGCACTCCCACGAACTATGACGATCAACGCGCCGTGCTGCCTGTTGCTCAGCTCCGTAGCGGCGTCGGCAATCTCGTCAACGGTCTCGCTGATGTCAATATGAATGAAGAACCTTACGAAGCTGTTCTTCCCAAAATAAAGAAACAATCTCCTAAGCTCAGGTTGGAAAAGCACGATGAAGGCGATGACCCAAATATTTGTCAGCGTTCCGAGGAGCCAACCGAGCGCACGCATGCCGAGAGCCTGGGCCGCAAATGAGAGCGCAAGGATCATGAGAAGGCCGATGAAAATCTGAGCCGCGACCGTCCCGCGCATCACCTGGTAAAGCTTGTAGAAAATGAAGGCGACGATGGCGATATCGATAATGTCTATCACCGAAACGGGTATAAACCCGATGTGAAAGAGGTCCATCAGACCTTCTGCCTCCGTATGGCGTCTGCCACCATCGCGACTCTGCGCATCTCTCTCACGTCATGAACTCGAACGATGTCCGCTCCGCGCAAGATGCTTGCCGTGACCGCTGCCGCGGTCCCTTCGAGTCGCGACTCAACAGGCGTATCAAGTATCTTTCCGATGAATGACTTTCTAGACACGCCTATCAGTACCGGCACGCCCAACTTCCTGAACTCGGAAAGGCGATTGATTAGTTCCAGATTGTGGTCTGCGGTCTTGCCGAAACCGATGCCCGGATCCACCATTATCTGATTGATTCCTTTCGAACGCGCCATTTCGACCGCGCCTGCCAGATAGCCGTACACTTCGCCAACAAGATCGTCATACACCGGATTAATCTGCATGTCTTTGGGAGTGCCCTTCATATGCATGACGACGACCGACGCCCCGGCTCGGGCAATCACTTCCGCTATTTCCGGATCGGCGTGCAGCCCGGTTATATCATTTACGATATTTGCGCCCGCCTTCAATGCTTCGGCAGCGGCCTTCGCTTTATACGTGTCCACAGAGATGGGGATTTTAGTCCTTTGCCTGAGTTTCTGAATGACCGGTACGACTCGCTTTGTTTCCTCTTCCATCGTGACATGTTCGGCTCCAGGCCGTGTCGATTCCCCTCCAACATCGATGATGTCAGCGCCGTCCTTCACCATCTGGAACGCGTGGAGTATAGCATCCGTCTGGTCGAAGAACGCTCCGCCATCCGAAAACGAATCCGGCGTGACGTTCAGAATACCCATCAAATATGTGCGGCATCCGAACTCGACAGTCGTTTCGCCGAATTTATATGTGACTTTAGCGTCGCTCATTGATCCCTCAACGCGGTTAATATAAGAATAGTGCGTCGTATTTTCATTGTTTCGATCGCTCACTCTTGCCATTCGCTCGACAATTCGCTACTCAAGCCGAACAACGACGGGACAAATATATTATATTGAATGAGTTACGACAGTTCTGCCCCAGATACGTTAAGGCTGGTGTAGGATACCCAACCAACTGTTAGTGCTCAACTGCCTGCCAGAATTCAGACTGACACACGATTCAGCCGATATCATGGAACTAAATGTGCGGCGCGTATCGTGGTTATCGACTATTAATTAAAAAGACAATTACGACTTTGAATGCCGTGCTGGTCGAAGCGAGCGCATTCAGAGCTCTTTATTTCAGAGGTGCAAAGAAAATGAAACATTCGAATCAACAATCAGATGAAAGTCAGTCGGATGATCCCGACTTAGGAAGTAAAACAGATCTCAGCTTGTCCACTGAAGATCTATTTAAGAAGCTGGATGCAACCCAGGAAGGGCTCAATCAATCGGAAGTAGAAAAGCGGCTCGCACGATTCGGCCGCAACGCGCTGGCGGAGAAGAAAGAAAGCCCAATACTAAAACTCCTCACATATTTCTGGGGCCCAATACCATGGATGATTGAAATCGCCGCTATGCTTTCGGCGCTGATCAGCCACTGGACAGATTTTACGATAATAACAATACTCCTCGCCTTCAACGCCATGGTCGGATTCTGGCAAGAACGCCAGGCGGCCAGTGCAGTTGACGCGTTGAAGAGACAACTCGCCATAAAGTCACGGGCAAAGCGTGACGGCAAATGGATTGAAGTTAATTCGGAAACCCTGGTTCCCGGCGATATCATAAGACTCCGGCTTGGCGACATTGTTCCCGCCGATGTCAAGTTGCTTGACGGCGAATACTTAAGCGTGGACCAGTCCGCTTTGACCGGAGAATCACTTCCGGTCGATAAGAAACCTGGTGAAAGCGCATACTCCGGGTCCGTGGTCAAGCAAGGAGAGATGTTGGCTCTGGTGGTGGGCACGGGTTCCAACACGTTCTTTGGACGGACAGCAAAACTAGTATCGGATGCCAGTTCGCCCTCACATTTTCAAAAAGCAGTGCTTAACATCGGGAACTATCTTATCAAGCTTAGCCTCGGTCTCGTGGTTGTTCTGGTTGGAGTTCAGCTGATCAGGGGGTCCCAGGTTTTGAAAATACTGGAATTTGCCCTTATACTCACAGTCGCCTCTATACCGGTCGCGATGCCGGCAGTTCTCTCCGTTACAATGGCTGTCGGCGCAGTTGCCTTGTCCGGGATGAAGGCAATTGTATCGCGACTCGAGTCGATAGAAGAAATGGCTGGTATGGATATACTCTGCTCTGATAAAACAGGAACGCTGACGCAAAACCGGCTGAAGCTAGGAGACCCGGTTGTCTTCGGAAATGCTTCCGTGAAAGATCTTATCCTTGCGGGATCTCTCGCCTCTAAGGAAGAAAACCGTGACCCTCTGGATCTCGCAGTAATGGCAGGACTCAAGCCGGAATGGGGATTCGAGCGGTATGAACAGACAAGGTTCGTCCCCTTCGACCCTGTTAAGAAGAGGACAGAGGCTGAAGTATCCTCACCCGATGGGTACGGCTTCAAAGTAACAAAAGGGGCACCGCAAGTAATACTCGATCTATGCCACATGAACAATGGACAGGCGGCCCCAGTCGATAGTCGTGTAGAAGAATTCGCGCGTAAGGGTTATCGAACAATCGGCGTCGCACGCACTGACAAAAACGGCGGTTGGAATTTTCTTGGCCTTCTTCCCCTGTTCGACCCACCGCGTGAAGATTCCGCCTCGACTGTTAAGCAAGCTCGTGAACATGGCGTCAGCGTGAAGATGGTAACCGGTGACAATGCGGCCATAGCGCGCGAAATATCCGGACAACTCGGACTCGGCACGAAAATAACCCCAGCCGATAAGTTCTTCGGCAAAACGGATCAGATTGAGCATGGAGCCGTAAAGGCGATTGAGAGCGCGGACGGCTTCGCTCAAGTATTCCCAGAGCACAAGTTCGAAATAGTTAAGGCGCTCCAGACAAATGGCCACATCGTCGGAATGACAGGCGATGGCGTAAATGACGCGCCCGCTCTTAAACAGGCCGACGTCGGCATCGCTGTCAGTGGAGCAACGGATGCTGCGCGCGCCGCGGCGGATCTGGTCCTAACTGCGCCGGGACTCTCAACTATTGTGAGAGCTGTTGAGGCAGCGCGCCGAATCTTCGAACGAATGAACAGCTATGCTATTTATAGAATCACCGAGACGATCAGGATTATGATTTTTGTCGTCCTGGCGATGATTGTCTTCGA
>JAJYGB010000523.1:3171-6034 GCA_021785235.1 Bacteroidota bacterium | reverse complement strand
GATCGTCGTTATCTGCTTGCGCGTGATCTCCTCGACGAACTGCTGGCGGGCGACGGGAAGGTTCAGAAAGCTGAACGAAGTTTGTCCCGCTTCCATCATACGTATCTCTTCGAGTGTCGGCGGTTCAACCGCGCAAATAAGCTCGCACCTGCGATAGACCTCCTCCTTCGAGTAAACCACGGTTGCGCCGGCGTTTCTGTAGGATTCATCCGAAAACCTCGTCGCCTTGCCAGCCTGGGATTCGACGAAAAGGGCATGCCCGAGATTGGAGAGCGTCGCCGCCGCAGACGGAGTGAGCGACACCCTGTTCTCGTTCTTAAGAGACTCGTTCGGAATTCCGATGTTCATGTTTCAACCTCGAAAGTCAAGTGTCAAAGATCAGATCTACTTGCTCAATTCCTTGACTACCGGCTTTCCGACTTTTGCCTTTAGATAATCATGAATTGATGCCGCTGACCGTTGGCCGTCTTCCATGGCAAGAATGACGGTGGCGCCGCCGCGCGAAAGGTCACCACCGGCAAAGACACCGGGGCGGCTGGTTTGACAGTGCTCATCGACAATCACTGTTCCGCGTTTGGACATATCCAGGCCCGGCGTCGTCGCCTGCAGTATCGGGTTTGGGCGCTGGCCAATTGCCAGGATTACCGTGTCGACATCCAGGATGAAGTTCGAACCGGGAATCACCACCGGTCTTCTTCTCCCTGACTCGTCCGGCTCGCCAAGCTCCATCTGGACGCACTCCATCGCCTTCACCCATTTATTTTCGCCGCCGATGATACGGAGCGGATTTGTCAGCATGTGAAACTCCACACCCTCTTCTTCGGCGTGCAGCACTTCCTCTTCGCGGGCGGGCATCTCTTGCCTGCTCCGGCGATATACAAGATATGCCTTCTCCGTCCCCAGACGATTCGCGGTACGTACTGCGTCCATGGCGGTATTTCCGCCTCCTATTACCGCGACTCGCCTCCCGATCTTGACCGGCGTATCATATTCGGGGAATTTGTATCCGCTCATGAAGTTGACGCGTGTCAGGAACTCGCTCGCCGAAAAGACGCCCGGGAGGTTCTCGCCGGGAATGCCGAGGAACGTGGGGGTCCCGGCGCCTGTTCCGAGAAACACCGCGTCAAAACCCATTTCGTCCATGAGCTCATCCACCGTTGCCGTCCTGCCGATTACAAAATTCGCAACTATCTCCACGCCAAGTTTCTTGACGTTGTTTATTTCGGAGTCGAGTATCGATTTCGAAAGCCTGAATTCAGGGATACCGTATCTCAGGACACCGCCTGCGGCGTGCAGCGCCTCGAAGATCGTCACGTTATACCCGAGCTTCGCGAGCTCGGCGGCGCATGTCAAACCCGCGGGCCCGGAGCCTACAACCGCAATTTTCTCTTTCAGTTTGTGCTCCACAGCAAACCCGTTAAACGACTCGTGGATCAGCTCATAATCCGCGACGAATCGCTCCAGTTTCCCTATCGCGACGGGGAGATGTTTCTTGCCGATAGGACAGACCGCCTCGCACTGCGTCTCCTGCGGGCAGACTCTTCCGGTTATCGCGGGAAGGTAATTCTTCTCCTTGATTTTCTTCGCCGCGCCGATGAAATCCTTTTCGACGATAAGCCTAATGAAGCCGGGGATGTCGATGCCGACGGGACATCCCTCCACGCAAAGCGGTTCCTTGCACTCGATGCAGCGAAGCATCTCCTGCGACACGAGGGCCTCATCGAAACCAAATGAGACTTCTTCAAAATTATGTTTGCGGACTTCCGGGTCCTGCTCGATTGGAAGCTGTCTCGGTATCTTCAGCCGCTCGGAGGGTTTCAGCGTATTAGGCATTGGCCGCCTCCTTCGCTTCCGCTTTGCACCGGTGCCCGGCAAGTTCCTGGTCAAAAGCTTCAAGCGAGACCTTCTCGAGGTCCATATATGATCTATTTCTCGTCATCAACTCTTCAAAATCAACCTGGTGCCCGTCGAATTCGGGGCCGTCAACACAGGCAAACTTTGTCTCTTTACCTATGGAGACACGGCAGGCGCCGCACATCCCGGTCCCGTCCATCATAATCGGATTGAGACTGACGAAAGTGCTCAAGCCGATAGGCCTGGTAAATTCGGAAACGGCCTTCATCATTATGATCGGCCCAATCGCGTAGACAGCCTTCACGCTCCCGTCTTTCTTGAGATACTTATCGAGCGCATTCGTGACGAGCCCTTTCATACCGTACGAGCCGTCGTCGGTGGTTACGATGAACTCGTCCGAAATCTCGCGCAGCTCCTTCTCAAGTATAACGAGATCCTTCGTCCTGGCCCCGACAATGGTGATCAGCTTATTGCCGGCGTTCTTGAGTGCGGTCGCGATCGGATACACTTCGGCTGTCCCCACACCGCCGCCTATGCAGACCACCGTCCCGTAGTCATGTATCGGTGTCGGGTTGCCTAGCGGTCCGGCGACGTCGAGAAGGAAATCACCTTTTTCCTGAAGACTGAGGAGTTTTGTTGTCTTGCCGATTGTCTGCGCTATTATCGTTATCGTCCCCTCTTTCGGGTCCGAATCGACAATTGTCAGCGGGATTCGTTCGCCGTGATCGTTTACACGCAGGATGATGAAGTTACCTGCCTTATGTTTCCGTGCGACATAAGGCGCGCGGACGACGAACTTCGTTATAGACTGAGCAAGGGTTTCCTTGCTTAGAATCTCATACATCAATGGGCCCTTTCATCAAATGGTTTTTACGGTCTCACGGATCGCGTCGACGGTGCAAACAGCCGCCGCATCTCTCAGGAGGAAGATTTCGGATTCATTCACAGGCTGGCGGGTCAAGAAATACGAATATGCGTACTCCACGCAGTCAAAAAAATGGGGGGCGAC
>JAJYGB010000523.1:0-3161 GCA_021785235.1 Bacteroidota bacterium | reverse complement strand
CGACGTTCTTGCATAATCCGCATCCGTTGCATTCCTCTGTGATGTAGAATTCAACGAGGGTTTCATTTTTCCTGGTCGAGAGTTGCGGCATGGCTTCTTTCCTCCTTGAGCGAGGCTTGTGATAAGGACGGCTCAAATTTCGACCGTTACGCACAATTCTGAGGGCGCTTTTGGCGGCCCACGCTGAGTTTGCGGCAATGGCCGTGCCGGGGAATATCGCCGATAATCTGCCATTCTCTGGTGTAGTTTCGCCGCGTCGGTCATTTCTCCGCAAAAACAGAGGCATGATGCCATCACGAACGAGAAATCGCCCTAAAATTGCTCACTTCCAGCGAAGCACCCCAAACAATGAGCACTCTAGTGCCCGGAGTGCTTGATTTCTCATGTCAGAGTTAGTAAATTAGCAGTCGGATGATTTAAGTGCTAATCAGCGTAAATCCGTGTGAAAAGCAAATAAAAAGGAGGACTAGCAAGATGAAGATTAAGCCGTTGGCAGATCGAGTAGTAGTGAGGCCCCTTGAGGCCGAAGAGAAGACAAAAGGCGGACTGTTCGTTCCTGATACAGCAAAGGAACGCCCGCAGCAAGGCGAGATTGTCGCTGTCGGACCGGGAAGAGTCAGCGATGACGGCAAAAAGATTCCGATGGAAGTCAAAATCGGAGACAAGATTCTTTATGGAAAGTATTCCGGCACCGAGGTCACATATGACGGTGTCGAATACCTCATTATGCGTGAAAGCGATATTTTCGCAACACTTTAATCGAAAGGAGTTCTAAATAATGGCAGGAAAGATAATCCAATTTGGACCTGACGCCCGCTCCGCTCTGAAGCGCGGCGTTGACACTCTCGCGGACGCAGTGAAAGTCACACTCGGCCCCCGCGGGCGCAACGTCATAATCGACAAGAAATTCGGCGCACCGACCGTCACAAAAGATGGCGTGACGGTAGCGAAAGAGATCGAGCTCGAGGACACGATCGAGAATATGGGCGCGCAGATGGTACGCGAAGTCGCTTCGAAGACTTCTGATGTTGCCGGCGATGGCACAACCACGGCGACGGTTTTGGCCCAGGCGATCTATCGTGAAGGACTTAAGAACGTCACCGCTGGAGCTAACCCGATGGATCTAAAGCGCGGCATCGACCTCGCGGTCGAGAAAGTCGTTGAAGGTCTCAAGAAACTTAGCCGCGAAGTGACGGATAAGAAAGAAATCGCACAGGTGGGAACGATCTCCGCGAACAACGACAGCGAGATCGGTGGACTGATAGCCAGCGCGATGGACAAGGTTGGAAAAGACGGAGTCATAACGGTCGAAGAGGCCAGAGGCACCGACACCACCATGGAAGTCGTCGAAGGAATGCAGTTCGACCGCGGCTACCTCTCTCCCTATTTCGTTACCGACACCGAACGTATGGAAGCAGCAATGGAGGACCCGTACATCCTGATCCACGACAAGAAGATCTCTTCCATGAAGGATCTGCTTCCGGTTCTGGAGAAAGTCGCGCAGGCCGGTCGCTCAATCGTGATAATTTCAGAGGACATCGAAGGCGAGGCGCTGGCGACACTGGTCGTCAACAAGATCCGCGGCACACTGAAGGCCGTCGCAGTGAAGGCCCCCGGCTTCGGTGACAGGAGAAAGGCCATGCTCGAAGATATCGCCGTTCTCACAGGCGGGCAGGTTATTTCCGAAGAGAAGGGCTTCAAGCTGGAAAACGCGACACTCGCACTCCTCGGCACTGCGAAGAAAGTCACGATCGACAAGGATAACACCACGATCGTCGAGGGCGCGGGAAGCACGGACGACATCAAGCGCCGTATCAACGAGATAAAGGCACAGATAGAGAAGACTACTTCGGACTACGACAAAGAGAAGCTGCAGGAAAGACTTGCAAAGCTCTCCGGCGGAGTTGCCGTACTGAAGATCGGTGCCACGACTGAAGTCGAGATGAAAGAGAAAAAGGCGCGCGTAGAAGATGCACTCCACGCCACACGCGCGGCAGTCGAGGAAGGTATCGTTCCCGGCGGCGGCGTCGCACTCGTGCGCTCCATCGCTCAGCTCGATTCCGTAAAAACCGAAAATGAAGACCAGAAGATCGGCATCGAAATCATAAAGAAATCGCTCGAAGAGCCGTTGAGATGGATCGTCAACAACGCGGGGCTCGAAGGCTCAGTCGTACTCAACAAAGTCAAAGAAGGAAAAGACGATTTCGGCTTTAACGCTCAGACGGAGGTATACGAAAACCTTATCAAGGCCGGCGTGATCGACCCGACCAAGGTTACACGCACCGCGCTGCAGAACGCTGCAAGCGTCGCGAGCCTTCTCCTGACAACCGAAGCGGTCGTCTGCGAGAAGCCCGAAAAGGATAAGCCGGCGATGCCGACTCCTCCAATGGGCGACATGTACTAAGCGAAGTCAATAGTAAAAGGTCAAATCTCAAAAAGTCCCGCCTCAGTGCGGGACTTTCCTTATTCACCATCCCACCCCCTGCACAGTTCGGTACTGACGCACCTTCAGAAAATTACATGTGCCTTCGATTGCTTTTACGGAGAAGTTATTCGAATCGGACGCATAACGGATCCCACCGAAAGGACTTTCAAAAGGTTCTCTTGGGAGCCTCAAATTGACCCAGTACCCACGGTTCAATTGACCACGAATGCCATCATATCCCTGACAGGCTTTCTGAGGTTCCGCGAAACCAAACATAGATTTAGTTTTTTCAGTTTCTTTCACAGTGGAACCGACGTTCTGAACTGAAATGCACATAAATGCGGAACATCGAATAGAAATAGCCAAACAACCAATGAGCATATCTAAGAATTAACCCCTCGGACTCCACAAAACCCGACCCAACAATTATGCTGTTTGCTAAACAGCTGCCAACACCAAACAGTCGTTTAGTGGTACTAACGTCTATACTTGTGGGCTTGTGTAGGCGGTTTGTGGATCAGGCCGTGACCGTGTCCTCAAAGGCAGCGGTCCCAGCTCCCCATTCTATTCCGATTCGAACAGAAACTTTGAGAGTTCACCCACGAGTGCGGAAGGAGACTCCAGCTGATACCTGGCGGCGGTTTCTCTTTCGAGTTCACCGACGAAGACACTCACCCCCTTGAGCTCATTTACCTTTTTGAAACCGTACTCGTCCGTCATATCATCGCCGAAGAAA
>JAJYGB010000221.1 GCA_021785235.1 Bacteroidota bacterium | reverse complement strand
AAAGAGTGTCGATTACGTTCCCGGGAGGATTCAAGTCCGAACTCGTTTGAGATGCGGCCCGTGGTAACTCTGGCATCGACATCTGCACCGGCATTATCCGGCAAACGCAGGGTAAGACCGCCATTTACCGATTTCAACCTTACATCGCCGGCAGCCGACAACCCATCAAATGTCGCGTCGACATTTCCGTTCACCGTCCCGAGATCGCATCCGTCTCTGAGTCCATCGGCGTGAATAGTGCCGTTCACATCAGACGCTTCGACTTTCCCGGAGACACCAGAAATCTCTATTTCGCCGTTTACGATCTTCACCTTCTCGATTTTTGCATCTCTCGGTATCGTAAGCGAATAATCCACACCCGCGCCGTGACCGTGGCCCCCATCGCTCTCGTCGGGATATTTTGTATCTATGGCTACCCGATCACCCGTCGCGTCCACTTCAATCTCGAGACTGACGAGTTCCTCCTGATTGTCCGCGTACTTAACCGCCTTTATCATCACCTCATTCTTATCCCATGCCTTAATAGATAGATTGCCGTTCACATTTTGCAGACTCACAGTGCCGCGCGAACCGAGCGTGCAGGTCTTCTGGAATTGTTCACTCGCGCCATGAGAATGTGACGACGGATAAACCCTGCCCGCGGCAGCCACGAGCAAGGCCAATCCGATTGTAAGCGTTCCGATGCGCCTCATCTGACCCTCCTTTTTGTTTATCGTGCCGCTGAACTCAGTTTCTTGACATAGATGTTGCCGGAAGATGTGTGCAGATATATTTCCTGCCCTCCGCCGTTCAAGGTGAACTCCACCCTTCGGTTGCCGTGACTGCCGGAAGACGTGTAGGTCACGGGGAAATCGGTGACTATCCGGTCGTCTTCTCCACCGGTGATATCGGCTTTGATCGTAACTTTTGCGTCCGTTGGGATATAGAGGTAGACATCTCCGCCGCTCGACTCAATCGTGCTCCTCTGCCCGCCCTGGGGAGTCAACCCCACCTTCACAGTCCCTCCTGAAGATGACACATTTGCGTAACCGGCTGCGTCGCTGATTGTGACGTCGCCTCCAGAAGTATTGGCACTAATCTTTCCTTTGCCTGAGCTGAGAGATATATCTCCGCCCGAAGTCGATAGTGCGACGCTGCCGCCGACGTTTCCCACGGTCACGTCACCGCTTGAAGTGGAAGCAGTCAAGTTCCCGCCCACTTTTCGTATGTTCATGCCCCCGCCGGAAGTCGAGGCAGAAAGGTTGCCGTCTACCGTTCCTACGGTTATGTCGCCGCCGGACGTCGATATTGTAAGATTCTTCGAGGAGCGGTCGACATGTATGTCGCCGCCCGCGGTTGCGAGGTCAGCTTCACCGCCGAGGTCGCGCACGGTTATGTCCCCGCCAGAAGTCTTCCCGTTCACTTCCCCGCTGATTCCGTCGAGCGTCAAATCGCCGCCCGAAGTACGCATCATGGCATCGCCCTGCAGTGCGCCGTCTATCCTGACATCACCGCCTGAGGTTGTAAGGTTGACGTTGAAATCTTTCGGGACATAGAAATCGAATTTTAGGTCCCTGCTGGAGCTGCTCCAACCCGATTGAGATCTGTATTCGACCGTGACGGTATTACCGGATTGCTCCGCTTCCAGACGGTCTGCGTCGTCGCCGATATTCCGGGCTGTCAACTGTACCTGCATTTTATCCCACACCTTCACCTGCAGGTCGCCGCCGGAAACCGTCACGACAAGCTTTCCTCCTTTTTGGACATCGAAATTCTTCTGCACGTCGGCAGATGCCGTCTCCATCGCCGCCGATGCGGCAGTTATCAGAAGAACGAGAGAGACCGATAAACCAATTATTCTTTTCATGTTAGAGCTCCTTGAATTCTTTCAGCATATCTGCTGCTTTTAGTCTGACATATCTGTTTTGATCTGAAGAAGATCTTTCCTTGAGCACTTCGAGGACCCGCGTATCGATGCCTTTTGTACTTCCCGTGACCGTTCCGGTATTCAACTCCTTGCCCGACAAAATATTAATTGCCGCCACCCGCATACCCGGGTTCTTGTCGTGCTGGAGAACATATAGCAGCGCCGCCTTAACAACATTATCGAAAGGTAGTTTTGCCAGGGAAAGGAGCGCTTCGCGTCGAACCCCGGCATTGTCATCGGTCTTCACCGCCTCCACAAGTGCATCCACTACTTGCCTGTCCGGTTTAGCCGAGGCGTCCAGCATGCCGATCGTCGTGAGACGAATGCCCGGGTTATCGGAATTCACGAGCGCATAAGCAAGTACCTTCTGCACCTCCCGGTCGTCAAGCGAACCCCTCATCTGGTAGCGCCTGACAAGGTCAAATGAAAACTGAACGTCGCCGTTTTTTTGATCTGCCGTGAGGAACCGCAAATCGCTTAATGCGACATTGCCCGTGTTGTTTGAGGAGACTTCCGAGAGGACTGCATGCAGCCCGCCTTTGTCGCCTGTCCCCCGCACGGAGAGCAGATAGCCGAGAATGGCTCCTGCCGCGAGCATCACAACCGCCGCCATCGCTGCGGCATAGACAGGAACGAGCGCAGTACTCCAACGAGGCCGGGCCGGGATGTTCACAACTCGCCGCCTTCCGTAGGATTCGTCCTTCCTGATCGAGAAACCTTGACGGAACTCCATCCTTGCCCGGGCGATCTCGGCGTCGCTGACCACCCCGGCCCCTCTTCCACGTTCCGGAAGAGTCTCGTCCAGTTTTTTCTTAAAAGTCGCACACCGGGAGCAGGATGCCAAATGTTTTTCCAGCTCCCCTTTTTCATCGGAAGCAATCTCGTCGTAGTATGACACCACGATCAGGGTTTCATATTTCTTATGTCTCATGATTTTATACTCCTTTACCCGAACACATACTCAAGCTCCTTTTGCAAACGGCGAACCGCTTCGTAGAGATATTTCTTCACTGTTCCTTCCGCGCAATTGGTTATAGATGCTATCTCCCGCAACTTGTAGCCTTCGTAGTGCTTCATCGTGAAAACAAGCCTTTGCATGGGAGAAAGATTGTCGAGCGCCCGCTCTATCTGCCGGCCCAATTCCGCCCGCATGAAATCTCCCTCCGCCGATTCTGTTGAAACCGGATCCGCCGATCGCTCACCCGGTCTGCATGGGAAAATAGTGGCGTCCCCGTTACGGAGGACATCGGCGTACCTTCTCTGGCTCGATTTATAACTGATGCACACGTTGGTTGTGATTCTATAGAGCCACGTGGAGAATTCGCTTCTCATCTCAAATTTTCTTATCGACCGGTAAGCACGAATGAGCGTCTCCTGGTAAATGTCCTTTGCATCGTCGGAATTCCTGGCGTATGAGAAGGCGAGTGACAGAACATGGCGATCATATTTCTGCAGGAGCTCCTCGAACGCGTGTAAGTCGCCGCCTTGTGCATGCAGGATCAGATCCCTGTCGTTTACTTCTCCTCTTAACGAAGCTTCTGTGGACAAATTCTCCCCTTTTTTCGGTTTTTTTGATAGCTTCATATATTTCGACTCCCCTCGCCTGAAAAAAGTTGGGGGCGGATTGCCGCCTGCAAATAGATACGACCCGGTCCCACCCAACTACGCCTTCGCAGACGTCGGGAGTACAGCAAATATCCGGGGGGAGGGCGGCGGAAAGGCCGGTTACAGTTGAATGAGCACTTTGAGGGATGTAGCGAGGAAGTAGAATGAAAGGAGGACGAGCACGACCCCAAGTCCGTAGTTTACCTTTCTCATCATCTCGTTGGAGATGAATTTCTTTGCCCAGTGGAGTGTGTTAGCAAGAGTGAAAAGATAAGTCGCCAACCCCAATCCCCCTGCGGTGAGGAACATCACGGATGCATTGAAGTCAAATTCGGCGACCAGGCCGAGATCCTTCATTATTCTCACCCCGATGAGCCACCAGACAACCATCATCGGGTTAGTCACAGCCAGCGAAAATCCCGTAACGTAAGATAGCTTTTTGCTTTTCAGGGTAGCGTGGCTGAGCTCGAGCATGTTGACCCGCTTGCCGTCCCGAAAAGTGAAGAACGCCAACAGCCACAGTATAACGGTGGCCACGAGGCCGAAGACCGCCATGACGGTATCTTTCTTCAGGAAAGGGGCTACACCGAAAAGGGCAATAACCCCGTACATTACGTCGGAACTTACCGATCCGAACGCCACCATGTATGCTGCACGAAGATGATTATTGAGTGAGCGCTTCGCAATCTCGATCTGCGTGGCTCCGATCGGGATCGCGGTCAGAAAGCCCATGACATAAGTAATAATCAGGAATAAAAAAGTATCCATCTCACCTTGTAGTTATTGCCTGATTAAATATAGGGCTTTACTTCGCAAGAATCCGCAAACGGTCCTGGAAAAATTCCTTTCGGGTGGTTTTCAGATAGCTCGAGGCTTCGAGAACGACGTCGTCAGGATCCAACGAAAGGAAGCATCGGACCTCTTTGCAGGTCTTCGCCATTTTGTTGATGCAGGTAATATTTCTGCACTGGGATTCCGCGACAAAAGTCCTCGATGGGGCATCCTGGTTCGCGGGAAAGAACCCGGATGTTTTTGAATCGTATCCGTAAATATGTGATGGGGTACTCCCGAATACAGCCAGGATGGCGGTTCTGTTTCTTAAACTCTCGCCCGAACTCCGCGAGTACTTCCGGGCGGCAGCCACGTGCAGCGGACCGGTGTCTCCGGTAACAAATACATCCGAGAGATCTACTAGTGCGGCATAAAGATCGAGACCCGTCGATGCGGGGATAACGGTGATCTTCCTTCTCTGCTCCGGCGAGAGTGAATATAGGAGTTCATGCTCGATGAATTTTTCCACGTGCCCTGCTCCGAGAAGCACAGAACACTGCATCTCGGCAAATTTTCTCAGAAGGCCGAGCTGAAAGTCGAAAGGCATTCGTGTGAACTTCGAAGAGGCGTCCGGGTTTATCATAACTATGGGCTCGTCCTGTGGAACACCGGCGGCCAGAAGGAAATTGTTCGCTCCCTCGATCGCTTCATCCGAAAGGTACACATTTGCACCCCTGAAATTTTGTCCGAAACCCGATGGAATCCTGTCCCGGAACAGCCTGCCGACGAAATCGTACGACTGGTACACGACGTTGTTCACGACATCGGTCCGGTGGCTTTCATTCCTTATGAGCGCTGCCGCCATCCGCGAGTAATTGACCACCGGACCCTTTCCGAAAACCTGGTCATCAACCATGGGACTGAAATTTATCACGAGGTCATAACCCCCGTTGGCTGATATGCTTGTCAGGGCAGCAAGATCACTTTGAACGGGGAACGGAGCTCCCTCATACACGGGGTATAGATTTGATATCAGCGGATTCCCCCGGATAAGGTTCTCGGCAGATCTTTTTATGACACAGTCGATTTCCGCCTGTGGAAAGATCTCCCGGACCGCGGCTACTGCGGCGCCTGCGATGATGGCATCGCCGATATTGAGGTCGGCGGCATTCAACACGAGAATCACCGGCCCAGTATGGCGTGACAGACCGTCTGCGAGCGTGGCGGGCGCAATCCTGCCCGAGGCGTCGGTTTGCAACGGCACGATAGTCCGGCTACCGAAACCAAGATAGCGGACAGCACGTTCAACCGAGCCGTGCTTTTGGTCGCTGGTCATGATGGTGACCGACGGGGCGCCGAATGTGCCGTCAGATTCGACGTTCCACTGCACGCGCTGCAATACCGCATGACGCGCCGCCGCCAAGCCCGTCATATGCGCCATCTGGCAACCGGTGGTGAACGCAAACGATGCGTCGCGCGGCAAATCCAGAAGCTCTTTGATCCACTCTCCGGCAACTTCCTCGATCACCGCGGCGGCCGGACTGCAGGCGTAGAGCGCCGCGTTTTGGTCCCATGCCGCGACCATCCAGTCTGCCGCGAGAGCAGCTTCGATCGCCGCGGCAAGAGCGCGAGCCGACTCAGCTGTCAGCTCGACTGCCACCCTGGCTCGGGGGCCGAGGGACTGGTTGAGGAAATCGAGGTTCAGAGTGTGCTCGGCCGGGGCGTGCACTGGGTGGTCGTAGTACACGGACGCGC
>JAJYGB010000575.1 GCA_021785235.1 Bacteroidota bacterium | reverse complement strand
TACGAATCTGGAGAAGATCATGAAAGTGGAGCCGGACAAGCCGAACGAAGATGCTTATCGGTCCGCTTATTCGGACTGGCTGGGTTTACTGAATTCAAAACTAAATTCAAAAGGTTCAAAATGACGTTGAAGGTAACGACAGGAGACAAGGAATTTTTTCCGGGGATAGGAAAAATAAATTTCGAAGGCAAAGATTCGAAAAATCCGCTTGCCTTCAAGTATTACGATCCGGAAAAGGTTGTCGCAGGCAAGAAGATGCAGGATCATTTCCGGTTCGCAGTAGCATACTGGCACTCGTTCGGCGAGAGCGGCGCCGACCCGTTCGGTCCGAGCGCGCGCGAGCTTCCATGGCTCATGCACCAGGATCCCGTCGGCAAGGCGAAGGAGAAGATGGACGCCGCGTTCGAGTTCATAACGAAGCTCGGCGCGCCGTTCTACTGCTTCCACGACTTCGATCTCGTCCAGGAAGGGGAGTCGGTCGCCGACTCTGAGAAGAGGCTCGCGGCGATCGTAGACTACGCGAAGGAAAAGCAGAAAGCCTCCGGCGTTAAGCTTCTCTGGGGCACTTCCAACCTCTTCTCGAACATCCGCTACATGAACGGGGCTGGAACAAACCCTGACTTTTCCGTCGTAGCTTATGCCGGGGCGCAGCTCAAGAACGCCATCGACGCCACGATCGCGCTCGGTGGCGCGAACTACGTTTTCTGGGGCGGACGAGAGGGGTACATGTCGCTCCTCAACACCGACATGAAGCGCGAGCTCGATCATTTTGCCACCTTCCTCCATATGGCAAGGGACTACGCGAGGAAGCAGGGGTTCAAGGGACCGTTCCTCATCGAGCCGAAGCCGATGGAGCCGATGAAGCACCAGTACGATTTCGATGCCGCCACCGTGATAGGTTTCCTGCGCCAGTTCGACCTGACGAAGGACTTCAAACTGAACATCGAGGTGAACCACGCGACGCTAGCTTCGCACACGTTCCAGCACGAGCTGCAATTCGCCGCCAACGCCGGCCTCCTCGGCAGCATCGACGCGAACCGCGGCGACTACCAGAACGGCTGGGATACCGACCAGTTCCCGACGAACGTCTATGAGCTTACCGAAGCTCTCCTCACCATCGTCGACATGGGCGGCTTCACAACGGGCGGCACGAACTTCGACGCGAAAGTCAGAAGGAATTCGATCGACCTCGAAGACATGTTCATCGCGCACATTACAGGCATGGACAACTTCGCCCGCGCGCTGATTACCGCGGACAGGGTTCTGAACGAGACCGACTACGCGAAGCTTCGCAAGCAGAGATACGCCTCGTTCGATTCCGGCAAGGGAGCGGACTTCGAGAAGGGCAAGCTGAAGCTCGAGGACCTGTATGCCTACGCTTCGAAGAACGGCGAGCCGAAGAAGACCAGCGGCAAGCAGGAGCTCTTCGAGTCGTTCATCAACCAGGTGCTATAGTCGCCTGCCTTTAAGTTTTACCGCAAAGACGCGGAGGCGCAAAGATTCCGTGCGGGAGTCCAACTCCTGCACGGAATAGCAAAACCCAAAAGAGAACGTCATTGCGAGTCCCGACTACGCGAGAGCGTGGTCGGGACGTGGCAATCCCCTTAATTAAAGCCCTAGGCCCTGAGGCCGCACAGGTGCAGGTTTCATTCAGGGGATCGCCACTGCGCCGTAGGCGCATGAGCCTCCGGCTCAGTCGCCAGCCCGTTCATTCTGAACGGCCTGTCTCCTCGCGATGACGTGTAAATGTGACATGGCCCTAAGGCCAAGCTCAAGCGAAAGCATATTCCCTCCCATATTGAAACCGATACCCGCCTGATATAAATTTATTCAATCGCACTACATCGGAGGAGCAGGTCGTGATGGGATACCAGCTAAAATCATCAGTCTGGCGATAGGCAATGGGCAAGAACTTGAACCGTGAATTATCGGACGCATTAAAAGAGTTTTCCGAATCTGTCACTGCAAAATTCGGAGCAAGAACTCCCGGCGAGCCTGAGGCACAACTGAAGGCGCCGTTTGAACGGCTCTTCAAGGCCTACGGGAAAAACACTTCTCAAAATCTCCTCCTCAAAGACGAATCCGCAATCGATCGCCTCGGGCGGCCCGACTATGCCGTCGAAAGGGACGGACTCCTGATAGGGTACATCGAGCTGAAAGAACCCGCCAAGAGCGCAGACACAAGGAGATTGAAGGGGCACGACGCCGAGCAGTGGGAACGCTTCAGAAATATTCCGAATATACTCTATTGCACCGGCAATGAGTGGGCTCTCTATCGTGATGGCAAACTCTTCACCGAAGTGGTTCGCGTGGATGGCGACGTTTGTTCGGACGGGAAGAAGGCGATAGACGAGACGAGTTCCAAAAAGATCTTCTCCCTTCTCACAGAATTCCTGTCATGGATGCCCATCGTTCCGAAGAAGCCCAAGGAGCTCGCATCGTTCCTCGCGCCATTCTGCAGACTTATCCGCGACGATGTCATGGATTCGCTGCAGGATCCGAACTCCGCTATGCAGTCTTTGAAAGAAGAGATCAAGAAGCTCCTTTTCCCCGAGGCTGAAGACCTGCGCTTTGCCGATGCTTACGCTCAGACCGTAGTTTTCGCCTTGCTGCTCGCTCATCTTGAAGATGCCGACGTTCTCGACTTGAACGATGCCTACGAAACGCTTGACAAGCACCATTCGCTCCTCTCGCGTTCGCTGCAATTTCTTACGGACAAAGAGGCGAAGAAAGAGATCAGCACTTCGCTCACTCTGACCCAGCGCGTAATCCATGAAATACCGCTTCATGCGATGCGGGCAAGCCGGAAAACGCAGGACCCGTGGCTCTATTTCTATGAAGATTTTCTCGCCGAATATGATCCCGAGCTGCGGAAAAAATCCGGCGTCTACTACACTCCTCTCGAAGTGACACAATGCCAGGTCACTCTGATCGACGAAATCCTGCGGAAAGAATTCGGCAAAGAGATGGGGTTCGTAGAGGATGAAGTTGCCACTCTTGACCCTGCGGTCGGGACGGGAACTTACCTGCTGACGATCATCGACCATGCTTTGAAACGCATCGAGGATGTGGAAGGCGAAGGTGCTGTAAAAGGCGGGGCCAGGGCGCTCGTCAAGAATATTTTCGGCTTCGAGTGGATGGTCGGTCCATATGCCGTGGCACAGCTTCGCCTATCCCAGGAGTTTGCCAAGCACGAAGTCAGGCTTGCGGGGAGAGGACCGCAAATCTATCTCACTAACACGCTTGAGTCACCTCACACCGTCCCACCTGCTCCTGCACTCTTTCACAAGCCGATAGCCGAGGAGCACAAGAACGCATTGGAGATAAAAGAGTCCAAACGCGTCCTCGTCTGTCTCGGCAATCCTCCTTATGGCAGGCATGAATCGAGCGACGAGAACAACAAGGAGACAACAGGTGCCTGGGTGCGATATGGAGACGAAGGGGAGACACCGATCCTGGAAAATTTCCTGAAGCCCGCGCGCGATGCCGGGTACGGAGTCCATCTCAAGAACATCTATAATCACTATGTCTACTTCATCCGCTGGGCGCTCTGGAAAGTGTTCGAACACAAGACCGCCGTCGGTCCCGGCATTGTCTCTTTCATAACAGCTTCCAGTTATCTCGATGGCGACGCTTTCGCCGGCGTTCGTGAACATATGCGAAAGATATGCGACCACATTGACATAATAGACCTTGGAGGCGAAAACCGCGGGACAAGGCAGAGCGAAAACGTCTTCTCCATCGAGACGCCGGTTGCGATTTTCGTTGCTTGGCGGAAGAAGAAGAAAGATTCGGACAAACCCGCCGTGGTTCGTTATACCAGAATTGAAGGGACGCGCGACGAGAAACTGGAGAAACTTTCCGCCGTCAAAGGGTTTGCAAGTCTGAAATGGGAGGTCGTACCTGACGAGTGGCAGGCTCCTTTCAGGCCGGAATCTAAAGGTGCTTTTTCCAAATGGCCGAAGATAACCGATATGTTTCCGTGGCAATCGAACGGGTCGCAGTTCAAGCGCACGTGGCCGATTGCACCAGAAACGCAAACTTTGACCACCAGATGGAGAATGTTGGTTGCGTCTCGAAACAAGGAAAGGCTGTTCAAGGAGACTCGCGATAGGAAGATCGATTTGGATTATCCAAGTCTTCTAGACAAAGACACGGACCTGCCCGCTATCGCCAGAGCTAATGAAACCGATTTGGTTCCGCCGGTGCCATATGGCTATCGTTCCTTCGACAAACAATGGGCAATTCCAGACAATCGAATAGGGGATTACTTGCGACCTTCATTATGGTACGCCCATAGCCAGAACCAAATCTATCTAGCAAGTATGCTTACACTTGCACTTGGAGAGGGACCGGGCTTGACGGCGAGTTCTGAGATTCCAGATTTACATTTCTTCGCAAACCGTGGCGCGAAGGACATCATGCCGCTTTATCTCGACAACAAAGCTGAAAAGGTGAACATAACACCTGGCCTGTTGGAATTGTTGGGCGGCATTACGGCAGAGGATTTTGCCGGATATGTTTATTGTATACTGGCACACCCGGAATATACGCGACGTTTCGAAGAAGAGCTTGTGAACCGCGAAGTGCGGGTCCCGCTCACGAAGGACGGGAAGCTTTTCGCTCAGGCGGCTGAGTTCGGAAAGAAACTTATCTGGCTTCATACTTACGGCGAGCGGTTCTGGAACAAGAAGGACTGTCCGAAGGGCAAAGTTCCGGGAGGAAGCGCGAAGTGTCTGAAAGCCGTTCCCGACACGGAAGAAAAATACCCGAACGACTACAGTTACAACGACACGACGAAGACAGTTCTTGTCGGCGATGGGGCGTTCGGGCCGGTCGATCCGGAAGTGTGGGAGTTCGAGGTCTCGGGTTTCAAAGTGGTACAGTCCTGGCTCGGCTACAGGATGAAAGACAGGAAGGGAAAGAAGTCTTCCCCTCTCGACGACATCCATCCGCGATCCTGGACGCACGATTTCACGAGAGAATTCCTCGAGCTCCTCTGGGTGCTGGAGAAGACCATCGAGGGTTATCCCGAGCAGAAGAAGATATTCGAGCGGGTTTTGAAGAGCGAGCTGTTCAAAGCCGGCGAGCTTCCCCCCGTCCCTGAAGAATTGCGCGAGGGGCCGAAGATACCGAAGGGGAAGAGGAAGCAGATGGAGATCGGAGAGCAGGAATAAAGACTGCGGGAAAGGAATCATGCATATGACTTTTGTTGAACTTGCATTGAAGGTTCTTACCGAAACAAAGGTCCCCATGACACCTGAAGAGATTTGGGATTATGCAAAGGGGAAGAAATACGATAAGACGCTAAGCTCCCAGGGAAAAACCCCTTGGAGCTCGATCGGGGCACAATTGTATGTCTCTGTCCGTGACGACCCGAATACGAAATTCGGAAAGACAACGACAAGGCCGGCACGTTTCTATATTCGGGAATTCTTCACCGGAGGTATTGATATAAGCACACTTGCTGATAAAAGGATCGTCAAACAACCGAAGCCGGTGGATCTCGGTTTTTCCGAAAAGGACCTCCACCCCTTTCTCACCTATTTTGCATATAATAATCAGAAGTCATTCACAAAGACGATCCACCATGCTAAGTCACGCAAAGACAGTTATGGCGAATGGGTACATCCTGATATGGTTGGCTGCTTCTATACTTCCTCAGATTGGGCAGAAGAGGTTTTAGAGCTGAGCAGGGCCCTGAAAGACCAATTGGCGAATCCTACGATAATCTCATATGAGTTAAAAAAAGAAATAAATATGAGTAATCTTCGCGAAGTGTTTTTTCAGGCGGTATCCAACTCGTCGTGGGCCAATCAAAGCTACCTTGCGGCAGCAAGGATTTCCGACGATCAGGATTTCTTTTCTGAGCTTCAAAGACTCTCAGCGGCCTTCGATATCGGCGTCATTCATCTTGACACCGAAGATCCCGACTCCTCAGAAATCGTTCTCTCCGCAAATTACAAAGACGATCTTGATTGGGAGACCATAAATAAGCTGTCGTCGATGAATAGTGATTTTCGAAGCTTCGTGAAGAGAATCATTAAGGACTTTAGCAACAACGAGATAAA
>JAJYGB010000501.1 GCA_021785235.1 Bacteroidota bacterium | reverse complement strand
TTCGCGTAAGATACTTTCCAGTCGCTGCGCGAACCGTCCACGACGATCCCCTCCGACGATCTCCTGGCGATCTCCACGAAAGTCTGTGTGGGTTTAGCGGCCTCGGATGTTTCCTTCACCGCCCTCTGCTGTGTCAAGCGGGCGATCAGCCTCTCCGGCTCTACCTCCTCTTCGGCGATTGCGACGTAAAATCTTTGCGCGTTCTCGTACTTAAGGTCCCTTAAGAGCTTCACGAAATCGTCTTCGCCCAGCGTCAGTTTATGTTTCTTCAGCCTCTTCGTCCAGGTTTCTTCTCCCTCTACGGCCTTCTTCCTCGTCTCGTCGTTTATCCAGCGCCTTATGTGGGCTTTGGCCTTTCTCGACACGACGAATTTTTCCCAATCCGGATTGACGTTCTGGTTTGAAGAAGTGATAATCTCTATCTGGTCGCCGCTGTTCAGCTTGGTGTTGAGCGGAACGATCCGTCCGTTCACCTTCGCGCCGACGCAATGAGTGCCAACCTGCGAGTGTATTTCGAATGCGAAGTCTACAGGAGTCGATCCCTTGGGGAGAACTTGAAGGTCACCCTTCGGCGTGAAAACGTAAATCTCATCCTGGTACAGGTCGAGTTTGAATCCCTCGAGGAAACTTTTGGCGGCGTCCTCACCGCTCGAAATAGCCGGCTGCTCAAGGATCTCGCGAACCCATGAAATCCATTCATCGAGCTTCCGGTCCGTCACGTTCACATCCTCTTTGTACTTCCAGTGTGCGGCGACGCCACGATCCGCGACTTCATCCATCTGGCGCGTCCTGATTTGCACTTCTACCATCTTCCCTTCCGGCCCGACAACCGTCGTGTGGATCGACTGGTAACCGTTTTGCTTTGGAACGGAGATGTAATCTTTGAAACGCTCCGGCACGGGAGTGTAAATCTCCGAGACGATTCCGTACACCGAAAAACAGTCGTTCTTGTCAGGAGTATCGAGAATTACCCTCACGGCAAAGAGGTCGTATATCTCCTCTATCGGCTTGTTTCGCTTGATCATTTTATTGTAAATACTATAGATATGCTTCGGTCTTCCTAGGATCTCGAATTTATAATCATCCTGCTCGAGGCGCTTCTTTATCGGCTGGATGAATTTTCTAATGTATGCTTCGCGCTCTCTTCGCTTCGCGTTGAGTTTTCTTGATATGAATTCGTACTCTGACGTGTTGAGGTACTTGAATGCGAGGTCTTCGAATTCCCACTTCACCTTGGCAAGACCGAACCGGTGCGCCAGAGGCGCGTATATCTCAAGCGTCTCCATCGCGATCCGCTGCTGCTTCTCGGGACGGAGGAATGATAGCGTTCGCATGTTGTGAAGCCGGTCCGCGAACTTTACCAGGATTACCCTGACATCCTTTGCCATCGATAGAAGCATCTTCCTGTAGTTCTCCGCCCGGGTTATCTCATGGCTTTCGACCGCTCCGGAGATTTTTGTCACCCCGTTCACGATGTCCGCGATGCCGTCCCCGAATTCGGCTCTGATCGATTTAAGATCGTATCCCGTGTCTTCGACAACATCGTGAAGAAGCGCGGAAGCTACCGACACGTCATCAAGCGGAATTTCTTTTGCCACCACGAGGGCGACCTCATATGGATGAGAAAAATACGGTTCTCCTGACGCGCGCGGCTTTCCTTTGACGTGGGCGTTCCAGCTGAACTCGAACGCACGCCTTATCAGATTCTCGTCGAAGGCATAGAGATTATTTCTGCACACGTCAAGGAGTCGGTTCAACTTCTCGACGCTTTTGACATCCGCAAGGTAAGACACTTAAAAACCTTCCAAAATATCTTCAATATTCAATTTAAGGGAGTGGCCATAATTTCCAAGCCCCTTCCAAAGCTCCAGAGTAGACCTAAAGAAATGAATTCTTCATTTCACGAATCGCCGCATTTACACCGATGACAATGACATATTCTCAAAAAGGGGTAATCAACTCGGGATCGCGCAGATGCTTTTTCTTGATTCAAATCCCACAAACGTCTGGTTTTCGTATGATTAGCAACTGCATTTGACGTATTTGAGGAATTCTCCATCATTTCTTCTCCCAGATGTTTTGTCAAACTTATCATGACTCATTTTCGTTGACTTTATTGGCCTTGCTGGCTAAATTAATCAGTCCTAAAGGATTATCCGGACGATTCTGCCGAACCTTTGGCGAGACATCGCCGGGGTGGCGGAATTGGTAGACGCGAAGGACTTAAAATCCTTTGGCCCCAAAGGGCCGTGCGGGTTCAAGTCCCGCCCTCGGCACTGTCCGAATCCCCTATGGGCAACCTGTCCAACCCCGCGGAAGCGGAGATTCGTTCTGCTAAAGTCACAGGACGTGGTTGGTTTAGAGTTGAGTTCTTGTATAACTTGTTTTGGTTTTCCGGGCGATTAGCTCAGTTGGTTTAGAGCGCTACATTGACATTGTAGAGGTCAGAAGTTCGAATCTTCTATCGCCCACGAGCTCCGCTCTATAGATCGGGGCAATAGTAGATTTCCAAACGAGTTGAAAGCTAGAAAGTCGAGAATATTAACACGAAATCGCCGGGGGTTTGGTTCCAGAAGAATCGGAGACTCCTCCGATTTTTTGTTATGAAGAGAATAGTCGAAAATGCCTAAGGTAACTTTACCCAATAAGTCGATCATCGAAGTAGCCCCCTCTACTCCGGCAATTGAAATTGCGAAGAAAATCAGCAGGTCGCTCGCGGAAGACGCGCTCGCGGTAAAAATCAACGGAAAAGTCTCGGACCTGAACACCCCTATTGCTTCGGACTGCGAATTGCAATTCCTCACCTTCGAGGATCCCGAAGGGAAAGAGGTCTACTGGCACAGCAGTTCGCACCTCATGGCGCATGCGATCCAAGCACTTCACCCGGAAGCAAAATTCGGAGTCGGTCCGGCCATCGAAGACGGCTTCTACTATGATATCGATATTGACAAGACTCTCACCCCAGACGATCTCGAAGCCATTGAGAAGAAAATGCACGAGATCTCGGAGCAGAACGCTTCGTTCGAGAGAAAGGTTGTGCAGAAGGAAGACGCGCTAAAATTCTTCAAGGCGAAGAAGGACCCCTACAAGCTCGAAATAATCGGCGCGCTTGACGAGACCATAACCTTCTACAGCGAAGGTGAGTTCACCGATCTCTGCCGCGGCCCGCATGTCCCATCGGCCGGAAAGTTAAAGTACTTCAAGCTCCTCGGCACCAGCGGCGCCTACTGGCGCGGCGACAGCAAGAACAAGATGCTTCAGCGCGTGTACGGCGTCTCGTTCCCTAAAAAGAAGATGCTGGAAGATCATTTAAAAATGCTCGAGGAAGCAAAGCTGCGAGACCATCGAAGGTTGGGACGTGAGCTCGAGCTGTTCGTGTTTCATGACATCGCCCCCGGCGCGCCCTTCTGGCTTCCCAAAGGCATGATTATCTTCAGAGAACTCGAGAAATTCATCCGCGAAGAACTCGACAGGATGAATTACGACGAGATCTCTACTCCGATGCTGGTCAAGAAGGACCTCTGGGAACAGTCAGGACACTGGGGCCACTACCAGGAGAACATGTTCATCCTCAAGGTCGACGAAGATATTTATTCGTTGAAGCCGATGAACTGCCCCGAGAGCACTTACGTTTATCGACACAAGGTGAGAAGTTACCGCGACCTTCCGCTTCGCTATTCGGAAATAGGAAGGCTCCATCGCAACGAGATATCTGGCGCGCTCGGAGGGATGTTCCGTGTCCGTCAGATTACGATGGACGATGCCCACATATATTGTCGCCCTGACCAGATACTCCCGGAAATAAACGACCTCATTGGCCTGGTCAGGCGAATTTATGGCCTGTTTAATTTCGAAGTATCTTTCAAGCTCTCCACAAAGCCGGACGGCGCCATGGGCGATCCGAAGCTATGGGAAGAGGCCGAGAAATCTCTTAGGCTGGCGCTTGAAAATAACGGCATAAAATACGGCGTGAAGGAAAAAGACGGCGCCTTCTACGGTCCGAAGATAGATATTCAGATCAAAGACGCTCTCGGCAGAGAATGGCAAGTCGCGACAATTCAGCTCGACTTCGTGATGCTTCCGGAGAGGTTCGATTTGACGTACATTGACGCGGATGGTCAAGCGAAGCGGCCGGTAGCGATTCACCGCGCCGTATTCGGCTCGTTTGAGAGATTTGTGGGAATTCTTACAGAACATTTTGCAGGCGCGTTCCCCACTTGGCTTTCACCTGTTCAGGCAGCTGTTCTGCCGATAACCGACAGTTTCAACGATTACGCGCAGGCTGTGGTCGATGCCCTCAAGGCAGTGAAAATCCGAGCCGAGCTGGATGACCGCAATGAAAAAGTCGGTTACAAGATTCGCGAATGGGAAACAAAGAAAGCCCCCTATATGTTGATAGTTGGACAGAAAGAGAAGGACTCCGGCACGGTATCGGTTCGAAAACACCATGAAGGTGACAAGGGATCGGTGAACCTATCGGAGTTCGTTGAAAGTATAAAGAAAGAAATTTCAGAAAAAAAGTAGGAGACCGCCTATCAACACTCCAAAGCTCAGGATAAACAGCGACATCAGGGCGGCAAACGTCCGCCTGATAGACTCCGACGGTAAGCAGCTCGGGGTCATGCAGCCGCGCGAAGCCATGAGGCTCGCCGAGACAAGAGGCTTGGACCTCGTCGAGATAGTACCCACCTCTAATCCGCCCGTATGTAAGCTCGTCGACTATGGGAAGTATATGTATGAGGTCGGCAAGAAAGAAAAAGCGAAGACGAAAGGCCAGTCTTCCGCGCAGCTGAAGGAAATCAGATTTCATCCGAATACGGATGAGCACGACTTCGAATTCAAGTCGCGTCATGCGAAAGAGTTTCTCGAGCAGGGCCACAAAGTGAAAGGAACCGTCCAATTCAAAGGCCGGGAAATCACTTACGCCGCGCATGGCGAGGAACTCCTGAACAAGTTCGTGGAATTCCTTGCGGAAGTCGGAAAGGTGGAGCAGAAGCCAAAGCTTGAGGGAAGAAGTATGGCGGTAATAATCGCACCCGATAAAACAAAGAAGAAATCGGGTGAACCGAAGCAAAAAGAGACAAAGGAAGAATAAAATGCCGAAGATGAAGACAAATCGTGCGATGGCGAAGAGAATAAAGAGAACCGCCACCGGAAAGTATCTTCGCGAGAAGGCTTTCAGAAGTCACATTCTCACGTCGAAGACCCAGAAGAGAAAACGCCAGTTGCGCAAGGGGGCTGTCCTCGACAAGACGGACACTAACCGCGTTCGCGGGATGCTGAACGAATAAAAAGGCAAACTTCCAGGGAAGACGCCCCTGCAAGTCCTCTTGACTTCCACAGAGCCTTCCGGGTCCATCAAAGGGCACGCGGGTCTCATGGGGTTGATAAGGCCTTCGAGGAGAAATGTTTTCGCCGCATGGTGACTCTTTGCCCCGAAAATATTATATTTAAATCCATAATGGAGAAGAACTGAAATGCCACGTGCAAAAAATAAGGTAGCCTCTCACAGAAGGCGAAAAAAGACGCTTGAGTTAGCAAAAGGCTACTGGGGCGCACGCAGCAAAGTACATACTGTTGCGAAACATCATGTTGAGAAAGCGCTCCAACACGCGTACAGAGATCGCCGCAAGAAGAAACGCGAGTTCCGGAGCTTGTGGATAGTCCGCATCAACGCGGCAGCCCGCGAAAATGGAACGACCTATTCACGACTAATCGCAGCGCTCGCGAAGAAGGAAGTCTCAATAAACAGGAAAGTCCTGGCCGATCTTGCAGCGAACAACCCGGAAACGTTCAAGCAAGTCGTCCAATTCGCTCTTAACTGACGAAACCTTCTTGACTATGCTATTCAATGTCAAGAGTGGTGGACTTAGGTAATTAACCAAATCTTCCTGCGTTCGATCCGAAGGATTCCTTCGGGAAGGCTTTTTGATTGAAACGCAGGAAGATTTTTTTATATCCGGACAAAAGGATACCGCAGTAAAGCCGGAGGGTCGCTTATAGACCGATCCGTTTTATTGGACTCTGCAATACTGCGGCGGGATTTCTAATAATGGAAATGCTTGAAGAAAT
>JAJYGB010000026.1 GCA_021785235.1 Bacteroidota bacterium | reverse complement strand
ACGCGGGAGGAACCAACTTCGTCTTCACCGCGATGCGTGGGAACGAACAGATTGTAGATGAGATTTCACTCCCGTCGAACGCGGACAATCTCGACAGGTGCATGTCGACCGTCGTGGACGGGTTCAGCCAAATCAAGTCTAAGCTTAGCGTCAAACCCGCCGCCATTAGTTTCGCATTTCCGGGACCGGCGGACTATCCAAACGGTATTATCGGAGAATTGCCCAACCTCCCGGCGTTTCGCGGGGGCGTAGCGCTCGGCCCGATGCTCGAGGATAAGTTCGGGCTTCCCGTGTTTATCAACAACGACGGGGATCTTTACGCCTACGGTGAAGCCATCGCGGGATTCCTCCCGTATGTGAACGGCCTGCTCGAGAAGGCGGGGAACCCGAAGAGATACAGGAATCTCCTGGGGCTGACTCTCGGGACTGGCATCGGAGCGGGCATAGTTCGCAACGGTAACCCGTTCATCGGAGATAATTCCATAGCCGGCGAGATATGGCTCCTCCGCGACAAACTTAACCCGACAATGAATGTCGAGGAACATGCCAGCATAAGAGGCGTCAAGCGCGCCTATGCGCGGGAGGAGAAGATCAAATTCGAAGATACGCCTGAGCCTAAAATCATATATGAGATCGCCGTTGGGAAGAGAGAAGGGAACAAACAGGCGGCAGTCGGGGCTTTCAGGGAAATGGCGGAGGCGACCGGCGACGCGATATCGAATGCGATCACCCTGATCGATGGGCTGGTCGTGATTGGCGGCGGACTGGCCGGCGCTGCGAGCGTCTTTCTTCCGTTCCTGGTGGAAGAGATGAACAGCACCTACACAGGCCCGGACGGCAACAAGTTTCGCCGTCTCGCCGCGACTGTTTACAACCTTGAGAATCCGGCGGACATTGACAAGTTCGTTCGAGTTTCGTCGAAGGAGATCCAGGTCTACGGCTCTCAGAGGAAGGTCAAATACGATCCGGAGATAAGGATTGGCGTCGGCATATCCAAGATCGGCACGAGCGAGGCGATCGCGATCGGAGCTTACGCGTTCGCGTTGAGTTCGCTGGACCGCTGATCCGGGTTTGCAGCCCGACCGAGAGAGGGTCGAGGCGAAGATCGGGAACTTCGCATTCGGTCTTCAGCACGCGTGAATGTTGTGCTTCCGTCCCTCCATCGGCGTCATGCCGCACTTTGCCCAAACAATCCGCGGCCGAGGAAGAGTTGGAAGGTTTAGGCTGAGGATAGACATTTTTCCGAATCACTAATCTGTGACAAGGGATACCGAGTATCCGTTCAGAGAGATGCTTCCTCGCGGTAGGTGGTTCGGAGTCTCTCGGTGTGGTTTTTTCCCTCGCCGGTCTGGAGGCCGGGTCTCGTGTGGGATTTGAAACCACAGCTCAGCATGTATGCTTACATTTTGTCATTGTTTGGGGTAACGCGCAGAAAATAGTGGTGGCTTTGCTGTTGACATTCAGAATAAATGTTTATATCATTAAACCGGTTCAATTGGAATTGAACCATTTGAGTTCTGCTTAACGTGCTGTATCTTGCCGTGAAACAGGCGCTTAGTTGAGAGGGCACCTGTTTTTGTTTGTCGCATCATGAACGGTGGATGCGACATATGGCGGTGGATATCTGTTGATCTCTGTTCGCGGTGTCGCAGTGAAAGTGTGATAAGAGGAGAGATGCCTGGCATTGAGGAAGCGGATAATTCGGTGTTGCTCAGCGAGGGGGGAACCCGTCTCGTGAAGGTTCCACTTCTGAGGGCAAGGAAAATGTCGGTCGACTTGCGGAAGCGAGTGGCTCGCTCATGATCATCGGATCTGGAAGAGAAGTAAGCCCCCGGCTTCTTTTCGATACAACCCATCCATTAACGACGGGTCTTCCGTTCGCTGTGAATTCTTACCGCGAACAAGAGTGTGGCCATACCATAAATAGAGCTCCTTCCGATACCCGTCATGAATCCTCAGCGCCCAACAGCAGCCACCAACGCGAAGATCCTGGTGGAGACGGAAAGCCTGGGCGATAACCAAACAGTTCCATTTCAAAACGATCTAGGGTGAACTTGTGGAGAACAGCGCGGAACAACGGTCTTCAAACGAGAAGGCGAAACAGAACGCGGCTGAAGCCGCCCTCCGGGAGGCCTTCGGGAAGCTTTCAATAAGAGAGAAAGTCGGTTACGGCCTTGGAGACGGCGCGGCGAATTTTGTATTTCAGACGATGCTCATCTTCCAGCTTCCTTTCTATACCGATGTTTTCGGCATCAGCGCGGTCGCGGCCGGAGTCCTGCTGCTGGTCGGACGCTTCTGGGACGCGTTCTTCGATCCTTTTGTCGGAATTATGGCGGACCGGACGCAAACAAGATGGGGAAAGTTCAGACCCTGGGTTCTGTGGACCGCTATTCCTTTCGCGGGAATCTTTGTTTTTGCTTTTACCACACCCCATTTCGGTTCGATGGGAAAACTGGTTTACGCCTACGTTACATATATACTCCTGATGGCGCTCTATTCCATGAACAACACGCCGTATTCCGCCCTTAATGGTGTCATGACCGGCGACGTGAATGAAAGGACGTCTCTTTCGTCGTTCCGGTTTTTCTTCTCGATGTCGGTGGCATTTATCGTGCAGGGATTGACACTGCCACTGGTTGACAAGTTCGGCCAGGGGAACGCGCAGAAAGGGTGGTCTTTGACGATCGGGGTGTACGCCGTCATATGCGTAATCTTCTTCCTTATAACTTTCTTCAGCGCCAAAGAGCGCATCAAGCCCGATCCGAAGCAGAAGGCTTCACCGAAGAAGGACCTGATCGGTCTTTTGAAGACCGGACCGTGGGTTTCCATGTTTCTGGCAACCCTCTTCATCTTCATCACCCTGGCGATGTGGGGAAGCGGTATGTTCTACTACTTCACCTACTATGCGGACAAGAATGCGCTGTTCAACTTTCTTCAAGCGATTGGCCTGGGAAAAGTCCAATCGGGGAGCGGCGGTTTTGTGTACGGTATTCTTAATGCTTTCGGTCTCATTGTCAGCAAGGACGGGAGCAACACCACCTCGGTCGGGTTCAGTCTTTTCAACATGGCCGGCCAGTTCGTAACGATCATCGGGGTCCTTGTCTCCACTGCCCTTGCGAAGCGGTACGGTAAAAAAGCGGTCTTTGTCACAGGTTTGTTCTTCACCGCGGTATTCACTGCGCTGTTTATTGTATTGCCCGCTCAGGCGATAGGTTTTGCGTTTTTGCTGAACATACTTAAGTCGCTTGCCTACGGTCCCACCATTCCTCTGTTGTGGGCGATGATGGCCGACGTTGCGGACTACTCCGAATGGAAGACAAACAGGCGGGCTACAGGGCTTGTTTTTGCGGGAATTGTCTTTGGCCTGAAGGCGGGACTCGGATTGGGCGGCGCGGTGTGCGGATGGATACTGTCCGCTTATGATTATATCCCCAACTCCGTACAGACGGCGCACGCTCTTTTCGGAATCCGCATGGCCGCCAGTGTATATCCGGCGCTTACTTTCTTCATCGGAGTTGTCGCGATTCTTTTCTACGGTATCGACAAGCATCTGAATATCAGAATACAGAACGAGCTCGCTGAACGACATAAGGCTTTTGACTACAGTTGACAAATAGAAAACGCATGACCGTCGCTGCGTAAAACGAGACGCCAGATCGACCTGCCGGTTCCGTCTTTTCACGGGGAGGGACAGATGTGCCGGCGAGGTATATTTCTATTAGTTGAAGGCAGCAGGCGTTTCAATCACGAAAAGGATGATTCTAATGAAGTGGCTTCTCCTTTTTGGTGTATACTATCCAGGCATCATATCGCCTGGACGGAACATTTTTGCCTTGCGATAGCAAGCAGGTTTTTGAATCCAGGATCCGTCACGCCTCAACATGGGAACGTTTAAAATGAAAGTCATCCTCGTTGTCGTTACCGCGTTATCATGGGCAATTTGCGGTCGTGGCGTTGCTGCGACTTGCAATACAACAGTCTCGAAGTCAAACAATCCGCTTGAAGCGACAGCCGCCTCTCCGGGCCGGTTCGGGGCTTACTTTACGCAAGATCGTAATGACCGCTTCGTCACATTGCTCGGCAAAAGGAGGCCGGACGTCGATTTGCGGCTCAAGGACGCCTTCAAGCAGCTCTTCTTCGGCGACGACAGCACCGAGCGCGTGTACTATACAGCAGGAAAGGACATGGGATATGTCGAGGACATCGCGAACCGTGATGTGCGAACCGAAGGCATGTCTTATGGGATGATGATTGCCGTCCAGATGGATAGGAAGAACGTCTTCGACAGGATATGGAAGTGGACGAAGACGTACATGCAGAACAAAAGCGGCCCGCACAAAGGTTACTTCTCTTGGCATTGCAGGACTGACGGGACGGTTATTGATTCCAATGCCGCATCGGACGGAGAGGAGTGGTTTGTAACGTCGCTCTTCTTCGCTTCGGCAAGGTGGGGAAACGGGACGGGAATATTTGATTACAGGAAAGAGGCGAATGAGATATTGAATACGATGCTCCATAAGGAGGACGAACCGGGACACGACGGCGTGACCAACATGTTCAACAGGAAAGTGAAGCTGGTGGTTTTCGTTCCAACCGATCGTGCTAATCAATTTACAGACCCATCATACCAGCTTCCCCATTATTACGAACTCTGGTCGAGGTGGGCGGAGAGGGACAACGACTTTTGGCGGGAGGCAGCGACGGCAAGCCGGGCACTTCTTAGGAAAGCGGCAAATCCCGAAACAGGACTATCTCCCGATTACTGCAATTTCGACGGGACGCAGGTGAAGTGGTGGCGTGGCGGACACGAGGATTTTCGGTTCGACGCCTGGCGTGTCGCGATGAACGCGGCAATGGATTACGAGTGGTTCGGGAAGGATGAGTGGGAAGTAACGGAGTGCAATAAACTCCTCGATTTCTTCAGGGGTCAGGGAATAAACGATTACGGCAGTCAATATACCCTTGATGGTAAAAGACTAGGAAAGGACCACAGCACGGGTCTCGTGGCGATGAACGCTGTAGCCGCACTGGCGAGTACGAACGCAGACAGAAAAGAATTTGTCAAAGCACTATGGGACGCTAAGATACCGTCCGGGTTATACAGGTATTACGATGGAATGCTGTACATGATGGCGATGCTTCAGGTCAGCGGGAATTTCAGAATATATGGACCCGAGCGAAGATAGATGTCTGGAGCAAGAGTATAAGAAATAAAGAAGCACAGAAAGTTGAAATGAATAAACTGCAATCACGAGAGACACAGAGACACGGAGAAAACACTCATCAGGGGCGATTCCATTATTCCACTATTCCAATATTCCATTTCCTCTCTGTGCCTCTGTGCCTTTGTGTTTCAATTCTCGCTCTTCTTGCGTGTCTGTTAGCTCTTCCGGGCAATACATATGCGATCGGAGGGGAGACGTATGTTAGCTTCAAATCTGGAAATGGTGGATTTCCTCTCTCTGTATCCGGCAAGTCGGCACCGATATGGGTGAGCTCGAAAGACTATGCCGGTGTCCGGCTTATTGTGGATAAATATTTCAGCAGCGATATCTCAGGCGTGACGGGAGCGAAGCCTGAAATTTCAATCGACACGCTCCCCTCGTCGAAGGATGTGGTAATTGTCGGGACGATTGGGAAGAGCCCGCTGATAGACGAGCTGGTAGCGGGGAAGAGAATAGATGTCAGCGGTATAGCAGGAGAATGGGAATCATTCCTGATCGAAACCGTTGACAACCCTTTTCCGGGTGTGGATCGTGCTCTTGTTGTTGCCGGAAGTGACAAACGCGGCACTATCTACGGGTTGTTCGATATATCGGAACAGATCGGCGTATCGCCGTGGTATTGGTGGGCAGACGTACCGGTCAAACACCACGACAGCCTCTATGTCCTTCCCGGCCGGCATACCGAAGGTCCGCCATCCGTCAAATACCGGGGCATATTCTTAAACGACGAGTGGCCCGACCTTACCGATTGGGTGATAGAGAAATATGGTTTCGCGCCGACCAGCGACAATCCACCAATTCCCCATGGTGTCGCCAACTACGGACACGAGTTCTATGAACATATATTCGAGCTCCTCCTGCGG
>JAJYGB010000331.1 GCA_021785235.1 Bacteroidota bacterium | reverse complement strand
CGGCCGCCGCTTAATCCGACTCCGGTTCACTAAAACGCGCAATGAAAAAAATCATAAGCGAAGACGAACTGCCATACAAGAAAAGGGCGGGACGCACCTTCCTCGAAGTTGAGAGTGTCCGTATGAATGAAAACACCGACGGCAATTCCCGCGCCATGGGTGAGAGTAACTATTTCCGCGTCGATCGTCCGCGCGAGCCTCGTGAACAGCGGTCGGACAAACAGCTGCTTCAATCACAGAGGCTCGAAGCACTAATGACGCTTGTCGGGGGAATAGCGCATGACTTCAACAATATCCTGAATGTCATCACCGGACACATCTCCCTCATGGAAAGATGGCGAACGGATCCGGAACGGTTCAAGAGAAGCTCTGAGGCAGTCAGAAAGGCGACTGAACGAGGAGCCAACACGGCAAAACAGCTTATGACATTTGCCCGGACGGTTGATGCCGCGATGGAGCGCGTCAACGTGGCCGATGTCGTGCAGGAAATCATCGACCTTCTCAAGGAGACTTTTCCTAGAAATTTAAACTTCGAAGTGAAAATCGAAAAAGGGACACCTGCCATTCTTGCCGATTCTAACCAGATACACCAGGCTCTCCTCAATTTATGCGTTAACGCGCGAGACGCAATGCCCGGCGGAGGGACAATAAGCATCGACGTCTGCAAGTCAAGGTTCGGGGAGATGAATGATAGTCTGCGCGCCCGAGATACGGACGGCTACCTTCTGGTAACGGTTTCGGACACAGGGTCGGGCGTGGAAAAAGAAATACTCGAACATATTTTCGAGCCTTTCTATACCACAAAAGGCGGGTTTGGGACCGGCCTCGGACTCGCGGTTGTCTACGGAGTAATGAAGTCGCACAACGGCTTCATCGACGTAAGGAGTACCGTAGGCAAAGGATCATCGTTCTCGCTTTACTTCCCGATCCCCTCTCCAAATTCTGGGTCCGCGTTGGAGAAAAGCGAGAATGCCGACTTACCAGCCGGCCGCGGCGAGACCATCCTCGTGATAGAAGACGAGGGAATTTTCAAAGACTTCCTGAATACCATTCTCACCGAAGGCGGATACAAAGTTATTTTCGCGTCCAATGGTCTTGACGGACTACAAACCTACAAGGTACACAAGAAAGAAATTGACCTCGTGATTCTTGACATGGATCTCCCTGAGATGAGCGGGACTGAGATTCTTGCAGGACTTAAGTTGTTGAACCCTCAGGCGAATATTATCTCAGCAAGCGGCCATCTTGAATCAGAAGTTGAGCGAGAGGCTTTGAATATCGGGGCACGGGATATCCTGGCTAAGCCTTATAAGATCGAGGACATTCTCCAGAAAATTGACCGCGCCCTTCGAACCAGGCCACTCCAACTACCGTGACTCCTCGAAACCGGTGGGTATGTGCGTTACCCCGGTTTCTAATTCGAGTCATATCTCATTTTCCTAACCGTGACGCAGGAACTCTCACCTGCTTAATGCAACCCGTATGTGAAAAACATTATCATCAGCGCCGCGCCCGCGAGAGATATATTCTTCATGAACTGAATGTGCTGCATCTGCTTCATGCCGGGATCCGAAACCTTCCAAAAGGCGTGCATCATGAATGCCGTCGGTACCAGAAACAGGAGTATAAGCAGCGCACCGTAGAAGATCATGACGTCGAAGATGAAGGAAGCGGCTCCGACTAATAACATAACTCCCGTAAGGAAAGTCATAAACTCGGCCGCCGGCACGCCGTTCGACCTGGCGTAAGCGCCCATCTGTTTGGTTTTTGTAACATGGCCTATCCCGGATTCAACGAACAGTGCCGCGTACATTAGCCTTCCTATCAGAAAAAGTATCTGCATCTTACCTCCTATCTGTTTTTGGTGCTTGGCTGTCTTTTGACTTAATCACGCAGTTGTTTCAACAAAATCCCGATCTTTGCGTTCAAATATTAATTGAGGACCTCCTTCCGCGTGCCTGTCAATTTCTCAGACCTTCTCTATTTAACTCACGTCTCAACATCAATACCATTTCAGTAGTTCCGAAGTCCAGAGGTCACTCACGATAGAAGGCATATAAGAAAAACGCCCGGCATCTGAACCGGGCGTCTACCTATATATCGCGACGGAACTATTTAGCCAGGCTCTACCTGCAAATGGTTCACGACGTTGAATGCGTCGGTCCGGAACGTTACCTGACTGCCGAGGAAACCGCGTTCTCCCGTCGAGTTGACGAACCCTTCAAGTATCACCGTTCTGTTGTTGACGATAACATGAACCGGCGGGTTGAGCTCAGTGTCGTACTGCCAGAATAACGGATTACGGTAAATGAGGTTGGCAACTCGATATCGGAGATAACCAAAGTTCATCTCAACTCGGAGCTGATTTATAATCTTTCGGACGCCTGGCACTTTCTCAGCCTGCGCCTGGTATTGTTGAACCTCCCATGGTTCGCTGACCCAACCGTGAAGCGTCACGACGCCATTGGTGACACCAACAGTGAGCCAGTCATACACGGTGTAGAAGACGTGGTTCTCGACTCGATGCAAGACATCGGCGGCCAGCGCGCTGTCCGGCACGAAAGGCCCCTTAACGGAAAGGTCGTTGACGACAGCGTAGTGTCTGTCCACCTTCTTAACGATCTTACCGACTTGTGTCCTGTCGTGCAGAGTGGGTACCGTCCCCGAAAGGATCACCGCCCTACCGGTGACATCAACCTTAATGTTGTTGTCCTTGAGGATCCCTTCTTTGGACAGCTTATACTCGACATAGATTTTCACTTTACTATCCGACTTCTTTGCCACGGCTGCGCTTACCGGGACCGGGCTAGTCGCTATCCCGACCGCGAACGCCGTTAAGAGCGCGATCAGCCGGGGTGAAATCCGATTCGTCTTCATGGTACTTCTCCTTTCCGAATCAGCCGGTGCCGTTCAATCATCGTCGAGCTCCACACCCTTTGGAGCACCGGTAATATACTAGACACAATCGGCTCCAAATCAGTTTCTCAACCGGCGCGGCAAATGCTTTGAAATAGGGGAATGAATCAAAATTAATCCTTACGGTTGAATACCATGAGGAGTGAACCAGGTGATCCGCTTCGGCAGAATTTTCAGAAGAACGCTCTTACTTCGGCCGTCATCATGTGAATCGGCGTCCCGCCCGCCTCGCTTCTTCCGGAATAGTTCGCGTTAGCCTGTATAAATGAATTTATGCGATACTGAAAACCTACCTCCCAGATGTATGTCTGGCCGGGCACGAATCCCTGCGTGAGCTGGAAAGGCATGTAAACATTCGGTTGCGCATTGCTTATCATCACCTCGTCGCGTTCAAGCCGCACCGTCATTCTTCCGCGCGTCAGAATCGAATACGCGACCTTGAGTATCTCGGTGTTCATGGACGCGGTGAGATCGGCACGCGAAGCATCAACACCCTTGGAGATTTCGAGCGTGAATGACGACTCGACATTCATGTTCGGCCGGTAGGACAGCTCCGAGGAAATGGCGTTGCAGCCTATCTGATAAGCCTGATCTGTGTAGGCTGTGAAGACATCATTCTCCTTCCAAGCGAGGTCAAGCTGCTCGTAGAAAGTATCCGACAGCTTTGTCCGAAGCCGCAGGCTTTGTTCACGCTGATAACCTCTCTGTTCAGCTATGGAGTACTGGCTCAGTGATTTATTCTGCAGGTATCTCAGGCGAAGCGAGAAGTCTCGATTATTCTGCAGCACGTAGATGTCCTGCTGGAACACCTGAGCCCCGCTGATTGTCAGGCTGTCGTTCAAAAACCTTGAGAGATGAAGAAGATATATGTCGCTCACATTCGTAGTCTGATTATTCTCATTAATCTGCCACAGCGTCACGCTCGAAAGAGAGCGCAGCACTGCGCCGACAAAATTCCCGTTACGCTTAATGAACCTATCCGGCGTAAGAGCGACCCGGACATTCGTCTTAAGATCCACAACGGGAAAAAGGGTGGTCGTCGGTCGAGTAAGGAGGATGTAATCGCCGTTGAAGTTGACCTGCTGGAAATCGGCGGGGTTGGTAAGGTCAACCTGGCCGTTATGATTCCCGTCGATCCATACATATTGTCCCTGCCCAGGCTGGACCTTCCAGAATATCTGTTCCATCCTCGCTGCACGCTGCGTCGTCACCTGGTAGAAAAGGTTGGTTTCGATACCGCGTTCAAGAGGGGAGTAATTCGCTTCCCACTTGGAGAGCACGGATTCGTTATCCGCGAAGCCAAGATTCCGGAAGCTTTCCGTATAACTCTTCTTCCTGTACGTCAGGGTGAGGCTGGAGGTGAAATCGTTCCATTCAGAGAAATTCATGCTTAGTTGGTCTGTCAACGAATTTGAAGACGGGAGCATCGCTCCTCCGATTATTCCGCTTTCGTTCCTCACGTACATCTGAGCGGAAAGGGCGACATTATAAAATTGGGCGATGGAAAGCGTCGGACCGTATTGGGTGTACCGGTACGATGTGGTCCAGAGCGAATCCGTGCCTGTAGTCGCGACGCGGCGGTCCTCAGATTCGAGCCTGAAACCGGGCGTTACTTTCCAGAATGTGTAAGCTATGTCACCCTGCTGCCTGAACCAGGATCCGAAATTGCCGAACTGATTATCCTTGCTGTCGATCTCTGTCGCCTGATAATTCACAGTCGGAAGACCAACGGAGTCGCCGCCGAAGTTGACAAAGCCCGTGTATCTTCCCGAACTGAATCCCGCGCCGCGTGTTATCCTTCCCAGATCGCCGCCGATTGAAAGCTTGATCTTTCTTATTGCGGGTGTGAGATCCAAATGAGCCTGGTTGAGAAGCTCATTCGCCGCGGTCAGAGTATCGATTCCCCACTGGCGGTTGAACTCGACGTTGTTTGTCCAGCTCATCGGCGTGAAGTTTTTGTTCTCGTATCGCGTCATCTCATTGAAGTTGATCGACCCCAGGACGGCGTCTCCGACGCGTAGTTGCTTTGGCGCGTAGTCCACCCCGAATTTCATCGCGGAACCGGTAGATGTTATTCCGGGGAGTGATGAAAGCCTATTCGGATCGAAACTACTTGCCGCGTACTCAAGCGTCACTGCCCCATCCTTGCTGAAGCTGTATTTCGAGTGTACGTCGGCTAGCTGTTGGAACTGCGGCATCGGCAATATTACGATCGGGGCGTAATCCCCCTTGCCGACGCCGACGAAATTGAATTGTCCGAAGCCCACCGACTGATAATCTCCTTTGCCTGCCCCGACAAGAGAGAAGGATACGCTGTAAACGGCGTTCACAAGGTTTGTTGTATCGGCCGGCTGAACGAAAGCGTAGTAGTAATATTCTTTCCCACTGACCACTGTCGAGTCGAGCATATATTGCCCTTTCCCGACGCCCGTTACGGAATCTCGCCCGACGTAGGTGACTCCACTTCTTGCCGCTGCGAGCCTGTTGCCGCCGGCAGCGCTCAAAAGGGCCTTGTCGGAGTCTGCCAGCGTGACGCCGAACGCGGAGTTTGGATCGTCGCCCTCCTGGTAATAAGAGACTCCTACTTGAAGCCTGTTGTGCAGCAGCTTCGTCTCGGCCGCGCCTCCCGCGAAGGTCCTCTGAAAATTTCCGTTAGTGTATTCAAACTCCACAAATATGCGGCTGAGGCTCGTGATCAGATGTTTCGGCGTGAACGTTATTTGCGCGTTCGAGTAATCGATGGTGTAATCGTTCGTCTCGCCGCGCACCATGCGCACGCCGTCAAGATAGATTTTCTCAGTTCCGGCGATCACAATTATGTTCGGACTGCCGTCGCTTCCCAACAGCTGATAAGGTCCCTCGCTTCCGTCTATCGGCGCGATCTGCTGGGTAGTGTATGTTCCCCTGCTCACCGCGCCGCTCACCGTCACCGTCGTTTCGCCGTAGTGCGCAATGCCCATGGCGCCTTCAAGCTTCCTGTTTATGATGCCGAATTCGGTGCCGGTCTGCGAAAATTCAAAATCACCCAGCGTTCCGGATATATGCGGAGACTTGATGTTGATGAAGACTTTGTCGAACTCCTGAAGAGTACGAGTGTTTCCTTCGGGTTGGATCGGGCTCGACTGGTCGGTCAGCGCGGCGGTTACTTCGACGTCCTTGGTTAGCATGCCGTCGAGCTGCATCCTGAAGCCG
>JAJYGB010000022.1 GCA_021785235.1 Bacteroidota bacterium | reverse complement strand
CGGCATCTTGTCGATGAAGTCCGCGAGGCCGACGAGTGAGAGGTAATGCGCGGCCTTTTCCGATGCTTCGCTGTGTCTGGTCTTGTGATGTCTCGTTAGGTGGAAAATCAAATTGTCCCGGACGCTTATGGAATCGTAAAGCGCGACCCCCTGGAAAAGGAAGCCGATCATCATCCTGATCTTCTTAAGAGTCTTGCGATCGTTCACATCGACTTCCATCGAATCGACAGTGATATCGCCCGCGTCCGGCGCCATGAGCCCGACGACGCATTTCAGCGTCACGCTCTTGCCTGTGCCGCTCTTCCCGAGAATCGAAAACGTCTCGCCCTTGGCTACGTTGAGATTCAACCCGCTAAGGACGCGCTGAACGCCAAAGGACTTGTATAGGTTGTTAAGCTGGATCATTGTTCTTCAGGTGACAGAGTAACAAGGTGACAAAGTAACAGGGAGACAAAGTGGAAAGGGAATGGGGCGACCGGGCGATGAAGTGAAGAAGGCGCGCCGAGGATTTCGGCTTAAGAGAGCGGAACGCGCCGGAAATCGCTCGCCGGTATTCTCCCCTGACCGTCATCGTTTGTCTATTTGTCATTCCGTTCCTCGACTACTCTGCCACTTCATCACTCTGTCACTATGTTACTTTGTTACTCTGTCACTTCTATTCAAACAGCAATATTCCCACTTTCACCAGCACAAAGTCGGTGATCAAGATCAGGAACGATGCGAATACTACGGCCGAAGTTGCCGCCTTCCCAACGCCTTCAGTCCCGCCGGACGCCTTGAAGCCGAAATATGAACCGACGATCGCTATGATGTATCCGAAGAAGAAAGTTTTGCCGATGCCGGGGATGACATCTCCGATGGAGAGTGAGTGAATTGTCGACGACATAAAAAGCTGCCATCCCATCCCGCCCGACACGAACATCACGAGAAACGCGCCGATGATTCCGAGAAAGTCGGCATAGGCGGTGAGAAGCGGCAGAGCGATAATGCCTGCGAGGACTCGCGGCACGACGAGGAAACGATAGGGATCGACGGATGAGACTTCGAGGGCGTCAACCTGCTCGGTTACTTTCATCGAGCCTATTTCGGCACCGATGCCACTTGAGACGCGACCCGCCACGACAAGAGCGGTGATCACTGGCCCGAGTTCTCTGACGACTGAAATTGCTACCATCGCAGGTAGAAAAGACTCCGCGCCGAATCGGGCAAGAGTCGGCTTCGTCTGGAGGGCGAGGATGAGTCCCATGAGAAGCCCGATTACGCTGACGAGCGGGAATGAGCGCGAGCCGAAGTTCTCCAGGTGACCGGCGAACTCGCCGAATTCATACGGAGGGAGTGCCGCCTCCTTGAAGAACCTGAGCGAAAAAGCGGTCAGATCATATACGTGTATGAAGAGTTTCTTCACGTCGATTCAATTTAGTCATACTTTGTACTCGATGCACCTCTGGAAGGTTTCCAGGGAGTTCCGCCGCGCGGCAGAGCGTGTTTTCTCCTCTCATTGTCACTCTCTTTTCTTTCTCAGCGTCACTCTGTGCAACGGTTAAGCGCCCGCCCGGCATGAACCGCTTGGTTTCGAAGATAAGCTTGTCCAAGTTCTCAGTCACTTTGAAACGCCTTCCTCCGCGAAGAGCGCCCTTGTTCCCCTGACCGTGCTGAACCACTTTGGCACCGCATCGATGATGATTATTACCGCGCTCGCCATTATGATTCCGGTTAGTATCAGATTCAGATACCCCGGAACTTCCATCCCGGGCTGAGATGTCATCGGTAGGTATATGTTAGTCATGTTCATCCAGCCGGCAGTAAGTGTTGTGGTCCCGACGAAGATCATCGGCACTAAGGTAACCCAGGCGTATTTCGCCCGGCCGCGGTTGATTATGTAAGTTGTGCCTATCCCTAACGCTATGGTAGCGAGAAGCTGATTCGCCGCTCCGAACATCGGCCAGATCGTTGAAATGCTTCCGGTATAAATGAAGTATGCCCAGGCAAAGACAACGACGGCACTCGTCAGTATCGTGCCCGGCATCCATTTCGTTTCGGCGAATGGTTTGTAGACCTTCCCGAGCGCTTCCTGCAAGACGAACCTTCCAATACGCGTCCCTGCATCTATAGTCGTCAGGATGAAAAGGGCCTCAAACATTATCGCGAAATGGTACCAGTATGCCATAAGGCCGCGGAGGCCCGGGATAGAGGAGAATATTTGCGCCATCCCGACTGCCAGCGAAACCGCGCCGCCCGTTCTGCCCGCGAGCTGCTCGCCGACTTCCTTTGAAAGTCCGACGAGATTTGTCGCCGTGAAGCCCATTATTTTCAGCTGTCCAGCCATCTCGGCGAATTTCTGAACCGGAACGTTTATCGCGAAGTAGTCGTGCGGGTAGAGACTCGTCGCGGCGATGAGTGCAAGAATTCCGACAAATCCTTCGGCGAGCATCGCGATGAAACCTATCGTCCTTATGTGAGACTCCTTCGACACCATCTTGGGGGATGTGCCCGAGCTTACGAGTGCGTGGAATCCGGATATAGCGCCGCAAGCAATGGTTATAAAGAGGTATGGGAAAACCTTTCCCGGGATTATCGGTCCGCCGCCGTGAGTGTACATTGTGAACGCGGGCATCTTAAGCTCTGGCGCGACGATGATAATGCCGAGCGCGAGGAAGGCGACCACGCCTAACTTCATGAATGAGCTGAGATAGTCACGCGGAGAAAGGAGGAGCCAGACGGGGAGCACCGACGCGAAGAAGCCGTAGACGGCCATCAATATTGTGAGTGTGCCATGATTGAATGTGAAGTAAGCCGCAAGCGGCGATTCGGGTACATATTTCCCAAAGACAACGGCGAGTGTGAGTAAGATTATGCCTATGATAGTTGCCTCGGCGGTTTTTCCTTTCCTGAATTTGAACATCCACATTCCCATGAAGAGTGCGATGGGGATCGTCATGCCGATCGCGAATGTGCCCCACGAGCTTTCGGCAAGCGCGTTGACCACGACGATGCCGAGTCCGGCAAGAGCTACAACGATGATTACGAGAATCGCGACCGACGCGACGGCTCCGCTGAGGGGACTGATTTCCGACCTCGCAATCTCCGCAAGCGACTTGCCGTCATGGCGCACGGACGCGGCAAATATTATGAAGTCCTGGACTGCGCCTGCGATCACTACGCCGAGTAGAAGCCAGAGGAATCCCGGAAGAAATCCGAATTGCGCGGCGAGAACCGGTCCGACGAGCGGACCCGCCCCGGCTATGGCCGCGAAGTGATGTCCGAAGAGGACCCACTTGCTCATCGGGTAGTAATTGTGCCCATCGTAGAGTCTGTGGGCGGGCGTTTCCCGCGAATCGTCGAGGACAGCAACCTTCGCGGCAATGAAGCTGTAGTAGAACTTGTACGCGATCACGAACACGGCAAGTGAAAGCAGAATGAGCGGCATCGCATTCATCTACAGCGCCTCCTGATTTATCTGTGATTTTAATTAATTAGACCGAAAATGTAAACAGGATGAGGATGGAACATTGATGGCTCGGGTGAGGCCGCTGATGGTTGACTGAAGCTAACCGTCACTCTGAGGGAAGTCGAAGGGGGACGAGAAAGCGAAGGAGCAATGCGGGAGACTCGCGCATCCTCCGACTCTGGCGCCAAGGGGCCATCGCTCAGGATGATTGGGGCGGGGCGCGGGGTGAATCGCAATTCGGTTTTCCTTGCAGGGGACCCTCAGGATGCGTAAATTATAACCCACCCCTTAGAAATCGATGGGGCCGTAGCTCAGTGGTAGAGCATCTGCCTTTTAAGCAGAGGGTCGTTGGTTCGATCCCAACCGGCCTCACACCAAAATCCCGCAAAACACTTCAGATTGCGGGATTTTTTGTTCCTCTGATTTAGATGACATCTAAATAAAAACCCTCTTCCACATATACCCCACACCTCTGCACGACTTTTTAGAAATGTAGAAGCCATAGTTACACTCAATACTCCAGGACCTTGATTGCCTGAGCAAGTGGCTCCGGCTGAAGGTGCGCGTAGATTCTTGTTGTCGTCTGAATCGATTGATGACCCAGGATCTTCTGGATGAAGTACAAACTCACTCCCTTCATAGCGAGATGCGAAGCAAAGGTGTGCCGGAGTGTGTGGAAGTGAAACCGCTCATCTAGTCCGGCCTTCTTGCAGTACTTCCGAAATTTCTTGTTGGCTGTTCCAGGATAGACCAGCTTGCCGTCCGGCCGCACAAAGACATATGGAAGATGGTCCGTCTGGCCGCGTGAAATCAAGATCTCAGACAACTTCGGATGTAAGGGAATGGTCCGTTCCTTCTTTGACTTAGTTGTAAAGGTCTCAGTGTTTCTAACCCGCAACTTCATCTGGATAAAATCAATGTCATCCCACTTCAGGTTGCATATCTCTCCGACGCGCATTCCCGTGAAAAGCGCAGTCTCAATAAAATCTCTGTATAGCCCCACCGGCGTTGCGCTGCGAAGCCTCTCGATATCTTCAATGGTCAAGAATGGCCCCTCTTCTTCCGGCACGCGGATATATTCCACTTCCTTCATCGGGTTATCCGGAATGTATTTCCAAACGACAGCCTTCTGAAATGCGGCCCTCAATGACCGGATACTCATGTTCACAGACGTTACCGAATACGTCTTCGAAAGCTCGGACTTGAACTTGTCTAGTTGCTGAGTTGTGATAGCATCCACAGGGACGTTCCCAACGGCCGCTTTCAATCTCTCTAAAGACAACTTATCCAGCTCGTAGGTTTTATGGGCCTTGTTTGATTCAGAGTAAGTTAGATATTCTTCAGCGTAATCAAACAACGGTTTCGTTTTCCCCTGGCGAAGATCTTTGATTTTAAAAGTCTTGCTGACGACCTGGCTTTCTATTTCTCTCCGAACGGACTCAGCAACCGAGCGTTGACTTGTCCTGCAGCTGATCTCATACCTCTGTCCCCGATACTTAAATATAGTGTAATAGTTCTTACCTTTCTTTCTTAAGAAAGCCATGGCTCAATCCTCCATAAATGCTTTTTTGTTCAGCTACCATCCTCAGCTTAGCCGCCTCTTTGCTGCAATCGCATTTGCGCATGATATCGTGATAAGTCGAACAGTCAGTCACGTCAGGACATACAAAGTAAGCCGCAGACAGGTCCGTTTCGTGCTCTTCTTTTTGCATATAGAAGTCCAGAAACGGTTGGAGGCACTTCCTTTCGGTAATTAGGTTTCGCCCCAAACTGCTGCCGGACGATTCGGAATTGGTCGCCGGTTATTCGGTCCGTGAAATATGTAGCGAGCTTCGGATTTCTTCAAAGACTTTTGAGAACATTCGATCCTCATTGAGAGTGAAGGCCGGAAAACATCTCCTCTGATTTTCTGCATGCCAATGTGAAGGCGGATGATTACCTGTCTTACCATTTATTAAGAATCCTTTAATTATCCTCTTGACATTACAACGATAGGTTTGTAACTTGCGAAGTCTTTTTAATAATATGAGCTGGCATCAAGCCAAAACGACGTGCTGATTTAAATGAAGAGAATAAGTCCTTCGGTTCGTGCTATTTCATTAAGCAAGCACAATATGTCCGTCATCTTTGCCAACATCTTCTACAACGGACCGATTACCCAACGCGAAATCTCAAGAATATCCGTCCTCAGCTTTCCTACCGTCGCATCTAACGTTTCGATGTTGGAGAAAAAGGGGATCGTTGAACAAAGCATTGAGTCTTCCTCAAACGGCGGACGCCCCTCTGCCCTCTACAAATGTAAACCAACTTACCGATACGTGATGGGAATCGAGGCAGAGCATGACAAGCTTCATCTGATTGTCTCAGATCTCATGGGCCATACAGTGAACCAAAGGAATGTCTCTTTCCACAAGAAAATAGGGAAAGAGGGATTCCTTAATCTCCTCCTCAGGGAACTCGGAAACGAGTTTAGCAATTACAAAGAAGGGACAGCCAAATTTCTTGGCATAGGTATTGGCGTCGGCGGTCTGGTTAACCCGGAGGATAACACAGTCTCAATACTTTCTCATCTGCCAAACTGGGGGAGTTTTCTACTCAAAGACATCGTGGAAGGAGAGTTCCATCTCAATACAAGTATTCAGAACAATTCTGCCGCCGCTGCTCTTGG
>JAJYGB010000064.1 GCA_021785235.1 Bacteroidota bacterium | reverse complement strand
ATCTAGCTAAGTGGAAGGTGATCGCGACAGCGATACTCGATTCGGTGCCTGGTCTGCAGTTCACAGGGCCTGACGCCGGTTCGAATTATCCCGTACCCGGCGCGAAGGATACTTACTACGACGGAAAGCCCTGGACGGTCGACTTTGCCGACAGCATTTCTGCCTGGCGTTTTCCAAATCATGGTTCGCTGAAGTTTGTGGATCAGCACAATTATGTCGGCCAGGACGCTCAGGGGCAGAAGCTTATCCCCGCAATAATGGCAGACAGGATGCTGTCGCCGGATTGGGACGCGTATTATTATCCTGCGCTATACAATGCGATCTGCACACCGGCCTTGCCGAAGGGATGCGGTTATCGTATGACCGAATCGAACAGCTTCAGCGGCGGAGTCAAGAACGGCAGTGATTGCTTTGCTACCGCGTTATACTCTTTGGACTACCTGCACTGGTGGGCCGCGCATGATTGTCTTGGCATCAACTTTCATACGACACAGTGGCGTTACAACGGGACGTTCTATCTTGACAAGGACGGTCAGTACCAGGTTCACCCTATGGCGTATGGCATAAAGGCTTTCGATCTCGGCGGGCACGGCGAAGTCGAGCCCGTGAAGATATCAAATCCATTTGGAATAAACATGACAGCTTATGCCGTTAAAGGGCAGAAGCACTTGTATGTCACGATAATCAATAAGGAATATGGCGGCGGTGCCCGCGAAGCCGATGTTACGATCAACGCTGAAGGCATTTCCGGTAAAGCGAAACTGATGTATCTTATGGCTGCCGATGGTGATGTTCTTTCAACTACCGGCATCGTCCTCGGAGGCGCCCCGATCACGAACAGGGGACCCTGGGATGGAAGATGGTCTCCCGCAAGATCTGGCGAGAAGAATATCTACAAGGTTCACGTCCCACCATATTCTGCCGCGATACTGAAGATTAAATGGTAAGATGAAGAGTCCCGAATCAATCTGAGAGTCTGACTTGGAAATTGTGATTTCAATGAACAGGAATTGACGCGCAAATGTTGATGTGATGTGGTGTAGAGAGGTTGAGTCCGAGTCCGTTGAACTTCCTCCTCTCTTCCGATCAAAAGATACGATTGCTTTGCCGCCGACGGGAAGATTGAAAATCCTCTAACGCCGTCGGTTGTTTCTCAATAATCTTGGCCAAAATTCGCCATCGCGCTTTGTACGTGGATGACGACGGCGATCAAATAGATTTGAAATATCTCTTTTCTCAATCGAATAAAGACGAGAGGAATCAACCAGGATGAAAAAGGCTGAAGCAGAATGACGACACACGCCGCAATAATTATAGGATTGGTGATCTATGGCGCGGTGATGCTGGCCGTGTCGCTCTTCTGGATGAGAAGAGTTAAGAAACCGGCGGACTATCTGGTAGGTGGCCGCGCACTTCCATCGTGGGTGTTGGCGGGGAATATTACGGCAGGGAGTATCGGCACCGGTGTGATCATAGGGGCGTCCGGGCTCGCGTACCAGCATGGCTGGGCAGGCAGCGCTTATCCGATCGGACTAGGTCTTGGGACCGCGCTGGCAGGCGTGATCTTCGCTGTGATGCGCCGGCACAAGTTCATGACGCTGAGCGAGGAGATCTCTTCTTATTATGAGGGGAAGCGGATCGTCGTCGAGTTCTCGAACATCACGCTCTTCCTCTCGCAGCTTTGCTGGCTCACCGTACAGATCATGGGCGGAGCAAGCGTCATCGCCGCCGTCACTGGAATGCGGCCGGAGATGGCGGTTATCGCTGCCGGTTTGCTTACGGCGGGTATCGCGCTCCCTGGCGGCTTCAAGAGTGTAGTCTACACGGATTTCCTCCAGGCGACGATCCTGTTGGTCGGTTTCGGAGTGGTTACTTATTCCGCGCTTCACCATACGGGCGGCTTCGCCGGGCTGACCAGCGCGATGCCTCCCACGTATCTCTCTTTCCTCGGAGTTAAATCGTACGGCGGCTGGAAAATCGCGGGGCTCATCGCGGCTCTTGCCCTGAGTGTTCTCGCGGATCCTGGTAGAAGACTCAGCATGTACAGCGCGCGCACCGAAAAAGGTGCCCGCGTCTCAATGGTCACCGCGGGTCTTATCGTGATAGCTTTTTCCGCGATCATCGGGATAACGGGAATGTACGCGTACAAGTTGAATCCTCATCTTCCCGTCCCGGATGAGGCGCTGCTTTGGCTCGTGATGGACATCCTCCCTGCATGGCTCGCCGCTCTCGTCGTCATATCTGTTGCGTCCGGCATCTTTTCCTGCGCCAACGGTAATGCCATGGCGGTAAGCACATTCTTTGTCCGGCACATTTATCCTCTCGCGACGAAGCGCTATCCGAAGCGTCCGCTTCTCGCGGCGCGAAGCGCTCTCGCAGTGGCGTTTGTGGCCTGCACGATCGTGGCCATGCACGCCGGGACAATCGTCGGTTTTGTAATAAAATTTCTTCCCGTTACCATGAGCGGGCTGGCGATAATCATAGTGCTCGGAAGATTCTGGCGGCGCGCGACATGGCAAGGAGCGCTTGCCGCCCAAGTAATCACTCCGGTGGTCTCGCTCGTCGTTATGTTTCTCTTTCCCAAATCGACATGGAACAACGCGGTACTTCTGGCGGTCCCCGGTATTATCGCCCTGATCGTCGTGAGCCTGATGACTCCCCCTCCCACACGCGGCTTCGCCGAGGTTGCCGAAGCGCTCACCGCTGAGCGCGAAGCGATTGAGGGCGCAACGACTGGAAAGCCGAGAAAGAATGCGGGCGGAGATATCGTCGGCACCGTCGGCTTGGAAGGCGAGGTTAAGTGAAGCCGGAAAGACTACATCTGTCGGGAGCGGGCGAAGTTTGTCATTTACTAATCTGAATCCGATTCCTTTCCCATCTGAATTATTGAGGAGAATCCTACGCGAACTATAGCATCGATATTCGTCGCCCTACTTATGGCCGGAGGACCGGCCGTCTCTCTCGCAAAGAGTCCGGATCGTCACTCTCTACGCGCCGTTCCGACAGTGGATGAGCTCGCGGGCAAATGGCTCGAGGCGTCAACTCTCCTCGCCATGCCAACGATCAATAATGCCGACGGATCCGCTGAAGCCTCGCGAGGGATGCTCTCTATAGACAACCTCAGCTTCCCTCCTATTACATTGACGGGCAACACCGGATCGCTTCTCATCGGCGACAGGATGACGACGCTCGACAAGACCCGATGGTATCCTTACCAGGTGGTGAGGATAGGGACTCAGGTCAACATCGGGATCGAGACCGCGGTGAGAATGGTTTACGGGAAGCGTGGACTCCTGTTCCACCTCGTCCTGACCAACAACGGAAGGACGGAACAAATCTTCAAACTTGGGATTAATCTTACTGCCAACACATCGAAGCATTCCAGCTGGGGATGGCAGGTCCCGAGGCCGCAGGAACCCGACAGGTTCGATGCGGTGGCGATGGATAGCGGACGCTCGCTGCTGCTCAAAGATTCTGAAGGCCAGCTCGCGAATTGCTTCAGCTTCGAGAACAGGCCGGATATTATGAAAGCCAATGCTCATTCAGGCGAGGCAGTCTGGAATGTGAAGCTCGATCCGAAACAGTCTATGACGGTCAACTACGTCCTCGCCATCGGTTACGCCGATTCTACGGTCCACGCGGAAGCGGAAGATTGGGCCGGCAATTTCAGCGATGCCTTCGAGCAGGTAAAAACGGACTGGCAGACACGCTTCGACGCGATGTTCACGCCGCATAACAAATACTTCTCGGGGTACCTTCCGACGCTCGTGACTCCCGACAAAGACATGCGCCGAGCTTATTATATGAGCGCGATGTCTCTGCTCAGTATTCTTCGGACTGGTTTCCCGGTCGCAAAAAGAGTTTACGTAAGCAACTCGCCGCAAAGCAACTGCACGATGGTCTATTTCTGGGACACGAGCGAGTGGGCGAACACTTTCGCGCTTCTCGATCCGGCGATGCTTAAGGAATACCTTGAGTCATGGCTGTCGAAGGGGATTTACGACGGCTATGCCGAGGAATATCTGACCGGCAAGCTGGAAGGGCCATGGTACAGCGCGAACGATCTCTCGATATTCCGTCTGATAAACGCCTACCTGAATGTTACGGGCGATACGCAATTCCTGAAAGAAAAAATCGGCGACAAAACTGTTCTCGACCACCTTGTCGAAATCGCGAATCACTGGAAGAGCCTGGTGAAACCCGGGCATACGCTTGCCGACTACGGCGATGCATCGAACCTTCTCGAGTGTGTGCCGACGTATGTTGGAGAGGTCGCCTCTCTGAACGCGGTGAATGTCTGGATAATGCGTCGCGTCGCGTCAATAGAAGACGCCTATGGCAGCAAATCCGTGGCGAGAGAGCTCAATGAAGAGGCGGACCATTTATACGCCGCCGTCATGCGGCTGTATGTCCCGGGCAAAGGTATATGGAACACCGTCCATGAAGACGGCAACAGGGTGCCGGTCCACTCGGTTTTCGATTTCGCAACCGTCGGCCTCACGATCGGCAAGGATCTTTCGCCTAAAATGCGTGAACAGATGCTTCGCTTCGTCGAGCGTGACTTGGTCACGGATCACTGGATGAGAGCGCTCTCGCTGGACGACATTGCGGCTTCCGCTTCCAACCGTCCCGACCACGGTCCGATGGGCGCATTCTGCTCCTGGCCGCCTGAGACGATGCGAGTGATGTGTTATTTCGGACGATATCGGATGGCGCTCAGATTCCTTCATAGCTGCACGGGTGTAACTTATGAGGGGCCCTTCTCGCAGTCGCGTGAGCTTCTCGGTAAGTCGGATAATTCACGCGTTAGAATTGCCCCGGCGCCGCAGACATACAACGCCAGCAACGGCGGCTCGTTCGCCGAGACGATCCTTCGCGGCTTCTTCGGATTCAGACCCGACTTCCTGAATAAGACGATAGTTCCTGACCACGCTCCACGCGGTTTCCAGGGAAAGCTGCTCAACGTTCACGTGGACAAAAACGTTTTTGACATCGTCAGCGGCGCTCGCGGAGTGAGCGTTACTCCGGTCAAATAAGATTCAGAGCTCGTCCCAAATATCCTTCTCACCCTCCGTTACAAACACGCCGTCATAAATGGAGATTTTAATGTCTAAGTCCGTCCTTGGTTTTCTTGAATCTTTTGTAATTGCAATAATAATCTCAATCCCTTCCTTTGCTCATGCGGGAACCGTTTCGAAGAAGTCCCGCGGTAATGAGAGCTACAAAATCGAGAACCTCATTCAGTATGTAAATCCTTTTGCCGGAACCGGAAAGGACGGCAACACATATCCCGGCTCGTCAGCACCCTTCGGCATGATCCAGTGGAGCCCCGACGCCGGTCACGGCCACGTGCTTGGCGGATACAATTACAAGGACTCGACCATCTACGGTTTCAGCCTCGACCACCTGAGCGGAGCTGGCTGCTACTACGGCGAGAACTTCGCCTTAATGCCAGTTCCAGCCTCACAGAAGATCGTCGCGCCGAAGAGCCGATATGAGTTCACGACGACTTATTCGCACTCGAACGAGTCGGCAAAGCCGGGCTACTATTCCGTGAAGCTGGACGACGGCATCAGGGTACAGCTGACCACTACGACCAGGAGCGGATTCGGGCGTTTCACATACCCGGGACGCGGTCCGGTGACCATGACGGTTAACGCCGCCAGCAACGCGAGGGGGACATTCCTCTCATTCATTCACGTGAATCCGGCGGAGCGGAGCGTCAGCGGCGCGGCTATTTCCGGAGAGTTCTGCGGAACAATGGAAGAGGGAACGATATATTTCTACGCGGTATTCGATCGCCCGTTCAAATCGTACAGTACATGGAGCAACGACCGTATCGATAAAGGTGGCACTAACGGCAGCGGACAGGAATCAGGAGCATACATAACTTTCAACTTGGGGAACTCCAGGAGGCTTCTTGCAAAGGTTGCCATCTCCTACGTTAGCGTCGCGAACGCGAAAGCGAACATTGAAGCTGAGAGCCCGGTCTCGCAGTTTACCTCTAAGGACTTTTACAAAGAGGTGACGGCAGCGGAGAATACCTGGAACCGCCGCCTAAACAGAATACAGGTGCATGGCGGGACGAATGAAGAACTTAGGACTTTTTACTCGATGCTGTACC
>JAJYGB010000483.1:828-6132 GCA_021785235.1 Bacteroidota bacterium | reverse complement strand
TTACGGTGCCATGGAACTAAATGGGCTGAAGAAAGAAACCGGACGCGACAGGGTGTTGCACGCGATCCGAATTGCGCGGAGGGAAGGCAAGCGGAATATTATTTCAATGTCTTCGGACATCCTGGCCGATTACTACCTTAGACAAGGGGATACAGTTACCGCAGCCGCGTATCTAGATACGGCCTCCGTATTTTCTCAGGGGGACGAGGCGTCGATTTACGCTTGTCGGGCCGGCCGCCTCATGGTTGATTCTAAAGATTACCTCGAAGCGTCGAATGCTTTTTTATTTGCAGAAAAGGAGGCTCATGATGTTCAGATCAGGTTTTACTGCCGGTATTACCTGGCGCGCGCCCAGAGGCTTATGGGACGTTATTATGCCGCGCTAGATGGCTTGAGAAGCCTTCTCAGGAATGACAATTTCTTCGATTACTTTCCTCTGGTCAAGTACCAGGAAGCGACGGTTCTATACGATTCTGGCGAGGTGTCGCATGCCGTTACTGCCTACGAGAACATCGACACGGCTTATTCCACGAGCGTGGCGGCTACGCGAAGCGCCTACCGGCTTGCCAAGATATATCTGTATCAAGTCGGCGATTTTCAGAGCGCGCTGAAGTACTTCCAAAGAGTGACCAGTCATCCGAATGTTTATTTGATTTCGGACAGCGGGCAGATAATGGCACGCACGCTCCAGGATTACCTTATCGAAAGCTACAAAGTGTTGATGAACGATAGTCTATACTATTCTGCTCTGGATGCAAAGCGGAAGAACGACACTTCGGCAGCTTATTCCAAGGAAAGAATAGATACACTTTATGAACACGCTGCTCAATCAAGGGACGAGCTGGCGGGATTGTACATGTTCAAGTTAGTCATCCCCGATTCGGCGATTAACTGTTACAAGACTGTCATCAGGGATTTCCCAAACTCGAGCGTGTACCAGTCCGCACTTTATAGTTTGGGAGAGTATTACTATTCATCGGGAGATACCGCAAGTGGTAGAAAGTACCTCGATGAGCTGATAAACAACTATAAAGATTCTCCTTACGCCTTATCGGCGTGCACGGTACTCGGCCTCCCACCTCCTGTTGTTGTGGATTCATCTCGAATCAAATACGACCAGGCTGTTGAGCTCACGCAGAATGGGAATTACAATCAAGCGGTGGACAAATTGCGTGAGCTGCTAAAAAGCCCGAAGTCAAAACTCGCCCCCAAGGCACTGTACACGCTCGGATGGATATATGAAACCAAGCTCCAAGCGCCCGACTCGGCCTTTGTTTACTACCGGCAATTGTCGACGCAATTTCCAAATTCTCCCTACGGAGAAAATGTCAAGCTTGCTGTGACGGGGTACGAGACTGCTCAGCAAGACAGTGCGCTCGCAAGAAAAGCGCGAGCGGACTCCATAGCGGCAGCTGCCAGGCTGAAGGAGAAAACTGATTCGTTAAAGACCGCGTTGCCTGTCATCAAACGTGCCGATACTGAGACTCAAAAGAAGATTGAAGCGGCACCTGACTCGGCGCGCAAACCTATAGGCACACCCCGGGATACATCGGGCTCGGGTAAAGAACCATCCGGAGACTTAATTAAACGCGAGAAAAAATAATTGGCGGGAAAATCCTTTCTTGAAACTGCTGTAACTGTAGATACACGGAAGGTTGCGGAGCAAACCTTCATCTCAACTTTTCGTTCACCACGTATCTCAGCGCTAGTTGAAGCTGGTCAATTTGTCATGGTCTCTTTTCCGGGGACGATAGATCCTCTTTTGCCGAGAGCTTTTTCGGTCTGCGACGTAGAGGATGACACACTTTCGCTCCTCTATGTCGCCGTTGGTAGAGGAACGAGGAAGATATCCGAACTCATGCCAGGCGCGGAACTCATTCTTAATGGGCCACTTGGAAACGGCTTTCCTGAAAGGGAAAGCGGTAGAAAGATTTGGGTCGCGGTAGGAGGTTCCGGGGCCGCGATCCTCCCGATCTTATCCAGGAGCGCGAAACGTGTCGGAAGCGAAGTGCGATTCTTTTATGGAGCAAGGACCATGTCTCAACTGGTTCCGTTTAAAGAGGCGACTAATATCGCGCATGCCACAGATGACGGCTCGGCGGGCTTTCACGGTAATGTTGTCGGTCTGCTGAAACAGGAGCTCAGGCGAGACACGCCCGAAATGTTGTTCGGATGCGGGCCAACGCCGATGCTTGTCAGTATGCAGAAGGAGTTCGGCACGAAGATACCGACATACTTGTCCGTCGAGACTCCGATGGCTTGCGGGATGGGGCTTTGCCAGGGATGCCCGATAAAAAAGAGCGGCAGTGTCGACTATTATCTCGCCTGCAAGGACGGCCCGGTTTTCAGGTCGACGGAGATTGAATTCGAGGTGAAGCCATGAAGCCGGATGTGAAAGTAAAGATCGGGGAACTAGAGTTGAAAAATCCCCTGATGACCGCGTCTGGCACTTGTGGGTACGGCGATGAGCTCGGAACATATTTTGATGTATCGATGCTCGGTGCGGTTGTTTCAAAATCTCTTACGCTGAAACCGAAAATAGGAAACGAGCCTCCCCGCGTCGCCGAGGTGGCTTGCGGGATGCTTAATTCTATCGGACTGGCAAACATCGGTGTAAGTCGCTTCATCGATGAAAAGATTCAAAGGCTTGACGAACTTGGTGCGCTCGTCGTAGCAAACATTGCGGCAAAACGCGTTGAGGACTACGTCTCTCTGGCTGAGATTTTGGCGGCAAACAAGTCTGTGCGTGGGCTTGAGCTGAACCTTTCTTGTCCAAACGTAAAGGAGGGCGGGATTGAGTTCGGTACAGATGTAAAAACTCTTTCATCGATAGTAAAACTTGTTAGGAAAGTATTTCCGAGAACGCTCATCGTGAAGCTTACGCCGAACGTGACGCGCATCGGCGACTTTGCTAAAGCAGCGGAGACGGAGGGGGCCGACGGCGTCACCGTCGCCAACACTTATGTCGGAATGGCCATTGACATAAACTCGATGATGCCGAAGATCCACACAGTTACCGGCGGACTGTCGGGGCCCGCGGTGAAGCCGCTCACCATGGCAAGAGTTTTTCAGGTCTCGAAGTCGGTGAGCATCCCCATCGTTGCCAGCGGGGGAATTTTTACTTGGCAGGACGTTGTTGAGTATATGATTGCAGGTGCGGCGGCAGTGGAGATTGGCACGGCGCTATTCACTAAACCGGACGTGCCTTCGGGCCTGCTCAATGGAATAGAAGCGTACGCGGCAGACCGGAACATTGAAAAGCTTTCCGACCTCACCGGTAGTCTTCGGTTTGAGCGTGATAATGTGCCGCATATGGACCGTCATTGATGCGAGATATTCATTTCTGAAGAAGGTTAATCGAAAAGGTAAAAGTTGAAGTCCCCCCGTGTCGTGAACGCGATTATTCAGTAAACCTATGACCGATACAACCAATAACCAGGCAAATGTGCCGCTGCGCGAGGCGACGGAATTTCTGTATGGATTAGAGAAGTTCGGTATCAAGATGGACCTCGACAATATCGTCGCCCTCATGAAATACGCGGGCGATGTTCACCGACAGCTTAATGTGGTCCATGTGGCGGGCACTAATGGTAAGGGAAGCACATGCGCCATGATATCGAGCGTGCTCGCGGCACAGGGCTACAGTGTCGGACTTTATACTTCTCCGCATATCGTCAGTTTCACCGAACGAATAAAGGTCAACGGTGTACCGATACCCTCCGGTGATCTTGTTAGGCTGACAGATTTTTTTCACAATGAAATAGTCAAGCTCCGGGCAACATTCTTCGAAGCGACTACGGCGATAATGTTGAAATACTTTTCTGAAATGAAGGTGGATTACGCTGTCGTTGAAACCGGGCTCGGGGGAAGGCTTGATGCGACAAACGTCGTAGATCCGCTTGTCTCGGTGATCACCGGCATCAGTTACGATCATATGGATGTCCTGGGTGACACACTGGAGAAAATCGCGTTCGAGAAAGCTGGCATTATAAAGAGAGATAAGCCGGCAGTTGTGAATGTGACACAGGAATCTCTAATGAAGGTTTTCTCAGAGGTGGCATCAGGTAGGGGGGCAAAGCTTCTCTTTGTGAAGGACATAACGAAGCTCACCCGAAGTCAAGTTGGTGTCGAGGGTTCGGTTTTCGACGCGAAAGTATTTGGCAAGGAGTATGAGTCCTTAAAAGTCGATCTTGGAGGGAAGCATCAGATCACTAACGCGCTGACCGCACTTTCGGCGATCCATCTCCTTACTGAATCTGGCGTTAATATTGCGCGAGAGGCCGTTTATACTGGTCTAGCTGCGATCAGGACGAATACAGGGCACCGCGGAAGGCTTGAGGTTCTCTCTCATCATCCGCTTGTCATCCTGGATGTCGCGCACAATCCCGACGGGATCAGGGCATCCATCGACAGCCTTGAGCCGCTTCTTGCGGACCGACGAGGCACCGTCCTATTCGCGGTTATGAAGGACAAAGATGCCGTGCCTATGTTAAATAGCTTGCGGGATAAGTTCACGCATATTATCTTGACCCAGCTTAAGATAGGCCGCTCCATGGGTGCTAATGATTTGAAGAAGTTGAGTAACGGTATTAAATTAAAAACGCAAACATTCGACAATTCCACAGACGCGTTAAGAGCTGCATTAAGCCAAACCGACAATGATAGTTTTCTCTTGGTAACGGGATCGCACTATTTGGCGGGCGAGGTATTGCCGGTTCTGGATAAATCGGTAATAAAACTTGAGAGCCTGTAATTCAATTGATCCGTTCTTTTTGAATCCCAATCTATAGGATCCCCGAGCAAACCTAATGAAGGGTAACTAGATAACATACATTGAGTCTCGTTTGCGGCTTTCCTGCGCCGAAGTCAGGAAGTTTTTCAACATATCAAAAGTTATAAAATCTCGTAGGAGGTAGTTTTCAATGACTGTAGATCTTGCGGAGCTGCAGGGAATGAAGGTAGCAGAGTTGCACAAGTTGGCCAGGGAACTTGAGATCCCCGGTTTTAGCGGACTGAGGAAAGAGGAAGTCATATTTAAGATCATGGAGAAGCAGAGCAGCATGGTGAAAGAGGCCGCTCCCGCAGCGGAAACCACCACGCAAGCACCGCCGGAGGCCCCCGGCATCTCAGTCAGCGCCGGCGTCCTCGACGTCCACAGTGACGGATACGGATTCCTTAGGTCTCCTAAGTACAATTACCTCTCTTCCCCAGATGATATCTACGTCTCTCCCTCGCAGATTAAGAAGTTCGGCCTGATGACCGGAGACACGGTCAGTGGCCAGATCAGGCCTCCCAAAGAAGGCG
>JAJYGB010000483.1:0-818 GCA_021785235.1 Bacteroidota bacterium | reverse complement strand
AACGAGTGATGTTCGATAACCTTACTCCGCTCTATCCCAACCAGAAGCTGCATCTCGAATCTGTTCCTGGTGAATATTCGATGCGGATCATCGACCTCCTGGCGCCGATCGGGATGGGACAGCGTGGCATGATCGTGTCGCCGCCTAAAGCGGGGAAGACCATACTTCTTCAGAAGATCGCTAACAGCATCACACGCAATCATCCTGATGTGAGGCTGATCGTGCTCCTGATAGACGAACGTCCCGAGGAAGTTACCGACATGGAACGTTCCGTCAACGCGGAAGTGGTGAGCTCCACATTCGACGAGGAGCCGCAGCGCCATACTCAGGTTGCCGAGATGGTTCTTGAGAAGGCGAAGAGGTTGGTCGAAGCGAAAAACGATGTCGTGATTCTGCTCGACAGCATCACCCGTTTGGCGAGGGCATACAACGCAACCGTGCCGCACAGCGGCAAAATCCTCTCAGGCGGTATCGATTCGAACGCGCTCATCAAACCGAAGAGGTTCTTCGGCGCGGCGAGGAACATCGAAGAGGGAGGAAGCTTGACGATCATTGCGACCGCGCTCATCGAGACCGGAAGCAGGATGGATGAGGTTATCTTCGAAGAGTTCAAGGGCACTGGCAACATGGAAGTGGTCCTGACGCGCGAACTGGCAGATAAGCGAATATTCCCTGCGATAGACGTGAACAGGAGCGGAACGAGACACGAAGAACTTCTTCTGTCACCTGATGAGCTTAACAGGATTTGGGTATTGCGCAAGATATTAAGCGATTATTCACCGGTCGATGCGATGGACTTTTTGCTTGACAAGATGCGT
>JAJYGB010000262.1 GCA_021785235.1 Bacteroidota bacterium | reverse complement strand
GGGAATGGATGCCTCTGTATGATATCCTCGGAAATGCCGAGCACCCGGCCGACTTCCCTCACCTCGTCTTTGAACAAAAGACGGAAAGGCTCAATCAATTCCAGCTTCATCACTTCAGGCAACCCCTCAACATTGTGGTGGGTCTTTATCTTCGCCGACGGCCCTTTGTGCGATTGCGACTCGATCACATCAGGGTAAAGAGTCCCCTGTGCAAGGAACCTGACGTCTTTTATGTCGTGCGCGATCTTCTCGAAGAACTCTATGAAAGTATTGCCGATGATCTTCCTCTTCTTCTCCGGGTCAGTGACACCGTGAAGCTTTTTCAGGAATGAGTCCGAGGCGTCGATATAATGAAGGTTCATATCGAAATTCTTCTTGAAATACTCCACCACGTTCCTGCTCTCGTCCTTCCGCATCACACCGTTGTCGATGTGAACGGCGTGGAGCCTCTCGCCGATGGCGCGGTGGATTAGAACGGCCGCCACAGCAGAGTCGACACCGCCGCTCAACGCGCAGATAACTTTCTCGTTTCCGACTCTGGATTTGATATCCCGGATCGTCTCTTCGATGAAATTCCCGGGTTGCCAGTCGGCAGTGCATCCGCAGACCCTCGAAACGAAATTGCCGAGTATTTCCTTACCTTTCGCGGTGTGCACGACCTCCGGATGAAACTGCACGCCGTAGATTTTCCTCTTCTCCGACTTGACCGCCGCAACCGGTGAATTGTCCGTGTGCGCGATCGAGACGAATCCCTGCGGCAGCCTCGTGACTTTATCGGCGTGGCTCATCCAGACCTTCGATACGTCGCCTATCTCGTGCAGGAGGTCTTTTGAATCGTCGACGACGAGAAGCGCCTTGCCGAACTCCTGGTGCGCCGATCTGTCCACCTCACCGCCGAGCAAATATGCTATAACCTGCAGGCCGTAACAGATTCCGAGGATCGGGATCCCGGAATCAAAAATCCTCTTGTCGGGAAGCGGTGCACCGACCTGGTACACGCTCGAGGGCCCGCCCGAGAGTATGATCCCCTTCGGCGCCAGCTCTTTAATCTTCTCATACGGGAAATCGAAGTTCTCCACGAGGCTGAGGACGTTCAGCTCGCGGACGCGGCGCGCGATAAGTTGAGTGTACTGCGCACCGAAATCGAGGATTAAGATTTTATCCATATCTCAAGCGAATTCCAATTTCCAACCACCAAGCTCCAAAGGGAACGAAGCGATTTAGATTTATCTCCAGCTTTGAAGGAGTCCTCTGCAAGCTCCGAGAGTTGTGAGAGAGTTATACTCCCGAACCCAAGCCCGGGCGTTCAGGAGTTCAACTCCTTCACAGCAATAGAGCTTATTTAGGACCTGGCGTTTGTAAGCTGGAACTTTCTCAAAATTTACTTCGCAAAAGTTTTCAGGAAACTTACGTACTCGTCGAGCTCGGCGCGTGTACGCTTCTCGGTCACCGCGACGAGGAGCCCCTTCTCGGAAGCATGCAGTGTCTCCACATCGAGGCCCGCGAGAATCTTCTTCGACAGGCCTGCTTCGACGATGCGCCGCGCGGGAACGGGAGTCGAAACCAGGAACTCGTTGAAGAAGGGCTGCTTGTACTTCAGGCCGAAGCCGGGAATCTTCGCGATCTGGTCGGCCAGGTAATGCGCCTTCGAGCCCGACTGTTCGGCGACTTCCATGATCCCCTGCTTGCCCATCAGCGACATATAAATAGTGGAAGCAAGCATCATCAGGCCTTCGTTGGTGCAGATATTTGAAGTGGCCTTCTCGCGCCTGATCTGCTGTTCGCGGGTCTGCAGCGTCAGCACGAACCCGCGGGCCCCTTCCGTGTCGACGGTTACCCCCGCCAGTCTTCCGGGAAGGCGCCGGATGAGCGCTTCCCTGACGGCGAAGATTCCAAGGAACGGTCCGCCGAGACTCTGAGAAATTCCGAGCGACTGGCCTTCTCCCACGACGACGTCCGCGCCGTATTCGCCCGGAGGAGCGAGAAATCCAAGAGAGACCGGAGACGCGTCGACGACATAAAGTGCTCCCGCGGCATGCGCGATCTCGCCGAGAGCAAAGACATCGCTGAGGGTGCCGAGGAAAGACGGCTGTTGCACCATAAGCGCGGCAGTGTTGCCATCGACTGCCTTCTTCACGGCGTCGATGTCGGCAATGCCATCCCGCGCGGGGACTTCGACGATCTCAAAGCCCTGGCCATGCACGTAGGTCCGAACGACCTGCAGATAAAGAGGGTGAACCGGATGTGCGGCGATTATTTTCTTCCGGCCGGTATGCGCCACCGCCATGAGAGCCGCTTCCGCGAGCCCGCTGCCGGCGTCATACAGCGACGCGTTTGAAACATCCATGCCCGTCAGGCGGCAAATCATCGTCTGGTATTCGTAGATGGCCTGCAGCGTACCCTGGCTTACTTCAGCCTGATACGGCGTGTAGGCCGTATAGAACTCCGACCTGCCGAGAAGAGCACCGACCGCCGACGGGATGAAATGGTCATAAGCGCCGGCGCCGAGAAACGAGACGGCATCCGATGTGTTGATATTCTTGTTGGCAAGCGACGCGAGGTGCTTTGTCACTTCGTATTCGCTCATGGCGGTAGGAATCTTCAGGTCACCCTTCAACCTGATTTCCTGAGGAATGTCCTTTATGAGTTCTTCGAAATTCCTTACCCCGATAGCCGCCAGCATGTCGCGCCGGTCGTCATCGGTATTCGGATAATAAGGCATTAAAATTCTCCGGTTAAGAAAGAGTAGGTAGTAGGTAGAAGGTAGTATGTAGCACAATTAGCTTCCGCTAACTTACTACCTACTACATACTAATTACTCAAATCAGTGTCCTACCATCTCGCCGTACTTAGCCGCGTCAAGGAGGCTGTTCAGCTCGGCAGCATCGGCAATCTTCACTTTCACCATCCAGCCGCCGCCGTAAGGTTCCTTATTGACGACTTCCGGTGAGTCCTTGAGCGCCTCGTTGATCTCGACGATCTCGCCGCTCACCGGGGCGAAAAGATCCGAAACCGTCTTGACAGCCTCGATGGTTCCGAACTGCTTCCCCTGCTGGAGCTTCGTTCCGACCGCGGGCAGTTCTACGAAAACGACGTCGCCGAGTTCGCCCTGCGCGTATTCGGTAATCCCTACCACGCCGGTACCCCCCTCGACGCGCAGCCATTCGTGATCTTTAGTGTACTTCAGGTTAGAGGGAAATTCCATGATATCTCCTTTAAATAGTAAAAACTCTAAATGCTAAACTCTAAATCTTATATAAGGTCCAAAATTCAAAATCGGGAGATTCAATGGCCTTAGACTTCAATAATCGGAAATTACTTGGAATTTCGGATATAGAGTTTAGGATTTTCTTTCCATTAATCTGCGAAGTTGAAGGAATCCAGGAAGTGAGTGTCGAATTCTCCCTTCCTGAAACGCTCGTCTTTCATCACTTTCATGTGGAAAGGAATCGTTGTAGCGACCCCTTCCACTACAAATTCTTCAAGGGCCCTGTACATCCTGTCGATCGTTTCCTCCCGTGTCGAGCCAAAGGCTATGAGTTTTGCCAGGAGGGAATCGTAGTACGGCGGTACCTTGTAACCGACGTACACATGCGAATCGGTCCTCACTCCATAGCCGCCCGGGATATGGAAACCGGTGATCGTTCCGGGGTTCGGACGAAAATCCTTGTACGGGTCTTCCGCGTTAATACGGCATTCGAGCGCGTGCCCGGTCTGTTTCAGCTTTTTTTTGCTTACCTTCGAGCCGGCCGCGATGTTTATCTGCTCCCTGACGAGATCGAAGCCGGTGACCTGCTCGGTGACCGGATGCTCAACCTGTATACGGGTGTTCATCTCCATGAAATAAAAATTCTTATACTTGTCGACGAGGAATTCGATGGTGCCTGCGCCTTCATACCTGACGCTCTTCGCCCCCTTCACCGCGGCCGCGCCCATTTTCTCGCGCAGCTCCGGATCCATGATCGGGGACGGTGACTCTTCGATCAGTTTCTGGTGCCTTCGCTGTATCGAGCACTCGCGCTCGCCGAGATGGACCACTTCGCCGTACTGATCCCCGAGCACCTGGAATTCCACATGTCGCGGCTGTTCAACGTACTTCTCGATGTAAACGCCGGCGTTTCCGAAAGCGGCCTCGGCCTCGGTCCGCGCCATTTGAAACTGCCTGTCAAATTCGTCTTCGTTCCAGGCGAGTCTCATCCCCTTTCCGCCCCCGCCGGCGGTCGCCTTTATTATTACCGGGTAACCGACCGATGCGGCGACTTCCTTGGCCGTCTTCGGGTCGTCGATAACGCCGTCGCTCCCCGGGACCACCGGCACGCCGGCTTTGCGCATTGTGTCTTTTGCAGAAGCCTTGTCGCCCATCGAAGTAATCATTTCGGGCCTGGGGCCGATGAACTTTATCCCGCTGCTCTCGCATATTTCGGAGAACTTCGCGTTCTCTGACAGAAAGCCGTAGCCGGGATGCACTGCGTCGGCGTTCGTGATCTCCGCGGCGGCGATGATGCGCGGTATATTGAGGTAGCTTTCGCGGCTGGGGGGCGGGCCGATGCAGACGGCTTCGTCCGCAAACCGGACATGCAACGAATCGCGATCCGCTTCCGAATAGACCGCCACGGTCTTGATGCCGAGCTCCCGGCAAGTCCTGATGATCCGAAGCGCGATTTCGCCTCTGTTTGCAATCAGTATCTTATTAAACAATCAACTCTTTCTTAATTATGGGCTTTACCATCCTGTTGAGCGGCAGGACAACAGTGCGGCAAAAATTCCAAGTTTCAAACGCCAAGCTCCAAGCAACTTCGAAAAAATAGAAAGACAAAACGCAAATCCTACGGATTTCCGGTTTTTGTTTTCCTTTGAACTTTGTTTTTGTTTGGAGCTTGGAATTTGGCATTTGGAGTTCTGCATCGCTAAAAGAAACTCATGATCTATCTGCACAAGTACCACCTTTCAGAAAGTAGTTATGCTGGTTCTACCAGGAACAGCGGCTGGTTGTACTCCACCGGCTGCCCGTTCTGAACCAGTACCTGCGCCACCTTGCCGGCTTTGTCCGATTCGATCTCGTTCATAAGTTTCATCGCTTCGATGATGCAGAGGATAGTGCCTTCCTGGACACTCGAGCCGATCTGGACGTAAGGATCCGCATTGGGTGCGGGGGCGCTGTAGAATGTCCCGACTATCGGTGAGCGGACCTCGTGGTATTTCTTCTCTTCCGCTTTCGGGGCGGAGACTGCTTCCGCCGCGGGACCGGGATTTGTTTTCTGTTCTGCGGCCGGCTGGGGTGGTAACGGAGGCTGCGAAACGTATTGAGGCAGGTAGACCGGGGCCGCGGAAGAATTATGACGGGACTTGCTCACCCGTATCTTTCCCCCCTCCTCCTCAATCTCTATTTCGTCTACCCCGCTCTCGTCCACAAGCTTGACGAGCTTCTTAATGTAGTTCAGGTCCATTTGGTCTCCGATGCTAAGGTGTCGAGGTACAATCCCGTTCGCGGGCACTCTTCATATTATAGGGAAAAGCCGGTGGAATCCGCCGCTCAAGCGCCTCGATTGGATTCTCCGGTTGGTTTACTTCACGCGTTCCACGTAGGCGCCGTTGCGCGTGTCAACTTTAAGGAGTTCTCCTTCGTTGACGAAAAGAGGAACGTTCACTGTCGCGCCTGTTTCCATCTTGGCGGGCTTCATGACGTTGTTGACGCTGTCGCCTTTCATGCCCGGCTCCGTTTCCACGACCCTGAGATTCACGAAAATTGGAATCTCAACGGCCGTAATCTCGGTGCCGTTGAAGAAAATCTGGACGTTCTCGTTCTCCTTCAGGAACTTGCTTCCCTCACCGACGACGTCTTCCGGTACATGGATCTGGTCGTATGTATCGTTATCCATGAATACCAGCATGTCGCCGTCCCGGTAGAGGTATTGGTAGGTGCGCTGCTCAATCCTGACCACTTCTATGTCCTGCCCCGCCCGGAACCTGTTCTCGATTACCTGTCCGGTCTTGAGGTTTCTCATCTTCGCGCGAACAAATGCCCGCCAGTTGCCGGGGTTTACGTGCTGAAACTCTACAATCGTCCATAGATCGTTGTTATAACGGATCGTCAACCCTGGTCTGAATTCAGTGGTAGTAGCCATAATCTCCCATAA
>JAJYGB010000233.1:2943-6152 GCA_021785235.1 Bacteroidota bacterium | reverse complement strand
CTTTGTTCATTCGGAGTCATCACAACCACGCGTCGGTATAGAGCTAACACAGGCACTCATGAACTTAATTTCGAAACAGATTTGTAACGCGATATGATTAAATTAATCAGCAGGGCATATGTCAGGGCAGACGAAATTAATCTTGATGGTTGCTGCGTTAATAATCTGCACTTCAGTCGCGGCGGCCCAGAATGTCAACGGGGAGAGCCATACTTATTTCTACAGAGGGCTCAACTATGGCTCCGAGTCGCTCTATAATCCACTCTCGTTCATTATCAACGGCGGGTTCGATATCCTCCAGACAGAGGATCGAACGAGAAACCTTGAACGTGTGGCCTTCGCGACCGGAGTCAAAAACGTGACTTTCAACCTGTCCAGCCCGTTCAAGAGCATCCGTGCCTACGGAGTGAAAGAGTTTTTCGCAGATGAGATTCTGCCGGTCAGCGCAGACAAGAAGAACATGCAGTGGCTGCCGAACTACGAGCTCCATCTAATCGGCGGCGGAATGGAATACAGGGCGATGGCAGAGTGGTACGCTGCTCACGGTTTTGACTATCCGAAGACAGCTTCGCTTGTTACGATGGCTGTGCAACATTTCGTCAACGAGGTAGTGGAGAACAATAACTACTTGGGGCGTACCGTCGACCCGATCGCCGATATTTACGTCTTCGACCCGCTCGGGATCCTGCTTTTTAGCCTCGATCCGGTTTGCGAGTTCTTCAGCCGGACACTGAATCTGACGGACTGGTCCTATCAACCGGCTTACAATCCGACTCTGGGAAATCTGGAGAACGCCGGCCAGAACTTCATAATAAAATACAGATTCCCGTTCGGCAGAAAGTATGCACTCTTCTACCACTTCGGCATGAATGGCTTGCTGGGATTGTCGTATGAGTTTGAACAGGGAAAATGGTTCAGCGTTGCGGGAGGTCTAAGGAATACAGAGGACGTGCTCGTGCCTGAAATTGCAGGCGCGAGGAAGCAGACGGCGGTACTTGAATGGAATGCGGGCTTCTTCTACGACAGGAATAATTCGCTGTTGTTCTCCCTCCTCGTGACCGGTCAGAGAAGTTACGGCATTGTGGCGAACGTTTATCCCGGGCTCGTTTCGATTGCAGGTTTCAGCCCCGGCTTCTTTGCCGCGCTTACATCCGGGAGAACTTTGATATTCGGTGTAAATGTATCATACATACCGCTGGGACTCGCATCAAACATCACAACCCGCCGGTGAGAACCTCGACTCACTGTCGAAGTGAGTCGAGGTTTCGAAGTTCAATGCAGGAAATCTTCGACTGTCTCAATGAACATGTTCGGCTGATCGACGAAGGTCATGTGTCCGCTGTGCGGGAATATGACAAGCTTCGATCCGGCAATTTTCGAATGCATTTCTTCCGACAGCCAGGGTGCACATTCGTCATGGTCGCCGCATGTGATGAGAGTCGGTACCTTTATCGTAGACAGCTTGTCGACGTACTCCACCGACTTGAGGTTGCCGTCGATAACGTACTCGCCGTCCGATCCCCACATCTCACGGTACAATCGCCATGACATGTTTCCGCTCGCTACCGGGTCGTAGTTCGGGTCTGGCCGGTTCTGGTACAGATACGGGAAGTAGCCTTCGCCCCACGCCGCTATCATGTAAGCATTCGTATATCTGTTTTGCTCGTAAGGCAAACCGTGTCCGAATAGCCCCGCCTTCTCCATTTTGTCGATCCGGTTCCTGAGCTCCGGAGACATGCTCTCTTTTATCTTCGCGAGGACCTGGTTCATTTGCGAAGTGCTGGGGAATGTGCTGCACAGAATCAGGTGCGTCAAATGCTGCTGGTACTTGAGTGCATACGCCTGCGCCAGGACGCCGCCGTACGAATGACCCAGCAGACTCATCTTTCCGAGATCGAGCGCTTCCCGGACGGCCTCCACATCTTCAACCATGTTCTCAACCGTGTACTTCGTCGAATCCTGCAACCTCTGCGATTGTCCGGATCCTCGCTCGTCGATGAAAATCAGCTTATTGTTTCTTGCCAGAGGAACAAGGTAAGGGAGAAAATAATCGTGCGATGCACCCGGACCTCCGTGAACTATCATGAGCGGCTCCCCGTTGCCAAACTCTTCATAATATATCATGACTCCGTTCGCGTCGACGAAACCCCGATGTATTTTGTACACATTATCTGAAACCGCGGTGCCGGGTTTCGATTGACAACCGAAGAAAAGCGATGCGAAAAGAATCATCAGTGAATATGACATCAAATGTCGCATGATTTATCTCCTCTTTGTGATTGTGACGAATCTCCTTGAAGCATCGGCAAGAAGACAAACGCCATAGATGACTCCCGATGCTCGTGAGGTCGTGATGAATTCTTGATGGGCAGATTTGCAGAATCGAAGGAAGAAGTTAGGGTAGGGCTTTCTATTCTATTCAGAGTGGGCATCCCTTAATTTCGATACCTAATTCGTTCCGAAGACCGTATCGCGTGCGGCGATAGGGCGAAGCGGTTGGGCGCGCGAAGTTTTCCCCGGTCAAGACTCGCGGACGGCAGCCAAATCACACCATCGCTGTCTTTTTTCTGGATTTATATCTATCGTCGTGGTCGAGTATCCGCTCGCGCAGTCTGATCGACTTGGGCGTGAACTCGACGTACTCGTCGTCGTTTATCCACTCGATAGCCTTCTCGACGGTCATCAGCAAAGGCGGCTCGAGTCGGATTGCCTCGTCGGCGCCCGATGCGCGCATGTTTGTCAGATGTTTCGTCTTGCAGACGTTGGCGACGATGGTGTCTTCCCGCGCGTTCTCTCCGACGATCATCCCGGCATAGACCCGGGTGCCGGGTTCGATGAAGAATGTCATCCTCTCTCCAAGCTTCCACATGGCGTAAGCCACAGCTGTACCTGTTTCCATTGCCACGACCGCACCTTTATTTCGTCCTTCGATTTCTCCCTTGAAAGGCTCGTACCCGTGGTAATTATGGTGCAGGATTCCCGTTCCCTTAGTCTGTGTCAGAAATTCCGTCCTGAAGCCTATGAGTCCTCTTGCCGGCACGATGAATTCGAGCCTTGTGTTGCCGTGACTCGGGACCAGGTTCTTCATCTCACCTTTCCGGCGGCTGAGGTTGTCGATGACGGTGCCCACAAATTCGTCCGGGACGTCTATGACCACGTGCTCGACCGGCTCGTGGAGCTCGTGGTCAACGGTTTTGTAAATGACCTGC
>JAJYGB010000233.1:0-2933 GCA_021785235.1 Bacteroidota bacterium | reverse complement strand
TTCCAACCTGGAATTCGTATCCTTCTCTGCGCATGGTTTCGATGAGAATTGCCAGGTGAAGCTCGCCCCTTCCGCTGACGGTGAAGATATCCGGGGTGTCCCCGGGCTCGACGCGCAAACTCACGTTCGCTCTCAGCTCGCGCATTAACCGCTCCGCGAGATTTCTCGTCGTGACGTACTTTCCTTCCGTACCCGCGAACGGCGAATTGTTGACGACGAAATTCATGGACAGAGTCGGCTCTTCGATATTCACGAACGGCAGAGGCGTGATGTCGGCGGGATCGCATAGAGTCTCGCCGATGTCGACGTCTTCCATCCCGGCGAGCGCGATGATTTCGCCCGCGCTTGCTTCCGTGGTTTCGTTCCGCTTCAATCCTTCGAAAGTGTAAATCTTTGTTATCCTCGCGTCCTCGACTCTACCGTCCTTGTGAATGACGTGCATCGGTGCTCCATCCCTGATCGTTCCGCGGAATATTCTGCCGATTCCGAGTCGGCCGATGTAATCGTTATATTCGATGTTCATGACAAGCATCTGGAATGGATGTTCCGAGTCGGCGGGCGGCTCGGGTATCTGTTTCAATATGGTTTCGAAAAGCGGGGAGAGATCGTGACTCTCCCGGTCGAGTGAGTATTGCGCGATCCCCTGTTTTGCGATAGTATACACTACCGGGAAGTCGATCTGCTCGTCGTTCGCGCCGAGAGAAATGAAAAGGTCATATACTTCGTTCAAGACTTCGGCCGGGCGGGCGTCTTTCCTGTCGATCTTGTTGATCACGACGATCGGTTTGAGGTCCAGCTCGAGTGCCTTACGAAGCACGAACTTTGTCTGCGGGAGCGGCCCTTCAGCGGCGTCCACGAGGAGGAGAACGCCGTCGACCATCATGAGTGTCCGCTCGACCTCGCCGCCGAAGTCGGAGTGGCCGGGAGTGTCGACTATATTTATCTTAACATTTTTGTATCTTACCGACGCGTTCTTTGCAAGTATTGTGATCCCTTTTTCACGCTCGAGGTCGTTCGAATCGAGAATGCGGGTCCCCATGTTCTGGTTTTCCCTGAAAGTGCCGGTTTGCTTGAGCATGTGGTCAACCAACGTTGTCTTTCCATGGTCAACGTGAGCTATTATGGCTATGTTTCTCAGTTTATATTCTCTCATTTCAAAAAATCTTCTCCAAGCGATCTGAACGATGTTCGGGTATTTTCACCACGGTGAGCTTTTCCCGGGAGCCGGGTTTATGCCTTGCGGCGAAGCGCCGGGTGCGTCAGCACCTTGGCGCCAAGGTGCTTGATCCGGAAGTTTTCTCCGGAGGAACTTGCTTACGCTGGTAATAAGATAACAAAGATGGGCCAGATAGAAAAGCGTGCCTGTCGGCCACTCGCCTAACCTCTTAAATAACAGAGAGTTGGGAGTCCAGGACATGAAATGTCACAGGAAGGTATAAGATGAGCCTGACGATTTTTACCGTCGGCCATTCCACACGTGCCATAGGCGAGTTCATTTCGCTTCTTGTGGAAAACCGCATTCAACTACTGGTCGACATTCGCACCATCCCGAGATCCCGCCACAATCCTCAATTCGGAATGGAATCGCTGGAGAATTCATTGCGCGCCGCAAATGTGAACTACTCTCACATGCCTTCCCTCGGCGGGTTGCGCCACGCCCGAAAGGACTCACCGAACGGCGGATGGCATAACGAGAGTTTTCGCGGTTTCGCAGATTACATGCAGACCGATGAATTCGGAATCGCTCTTGAGAATCTGATGAGTTCAGCGGCTGAGCTCAGGCTTTCCATCATGTGTGCCGAGGCGCTTCCATGGCGCTGTCACCGGTCGCTGGTCTCCGATGCACTCTTTGCGCGAGGAGTAGAAGTTCTTCATATAATTGGAAAAGGGAGCGTAAAACCTCACAGACTCACCTCCTTCGCCAAGGTAGATGGAGAAAAGGTTTGGTATCCGCCTATCGACCCACCACTGTTCTGAATTCAGCCCTTTGAACTATCTTCAGTCCAGGAGTGTTGAGTTTTTAAACGCCGGACGGACGAAATAAGGTGTGTCAGAAAATGCATTAGGTGGTAATTCCGTCCGGCTTTTTTATTTCTCCGACCCCGCTATGGGCAATTCCCAAAGCACGCCTCTCGATCCGAATTCTTCTGCGAAGCAAGATTGAATTGAGAATAGTGAAGACAATTGCGGTGATGTAACAGGAAAAAATAAGTGGGATGACTGCGAGTTCGGTAATGACCGCGACGTAGTTGGGGTGTCGTAAGAATCTGTATGGCCCCTTGTTTATGGTTGGGTGATTTGGTGCCACGATGATCCTTGTGTTCCAGTAAACTCCGAGTGATGAAATTGCCCAGTAACGAAGGAATTGTGCCGCCGCGAAGGCGGCAAGAAACACGATCCACAATGAACTTGGAGTGCGTTTCATTAGAATGGTCTCCAGCGGAAGTGCGACGAAGAAAGCAGCGTGCATTGCGACTATGAACGAATAACCCTTCCTGTCAACTTCAGTCGCGCCGGCTTTCTTCAAAATGTTCTCGTGCCGTTTCGCGACTGCAAGCTCCGCAAACCGCTGGATCAAAAGGAACGAAAGAAAGATGAGGAGCGCGGTCATTCAGTCCTGAAGAGAATCAACTCTGAACTGAATCCGGGCCCCAGAGCCGAAATGAGGCCGTACTCTCCCGTTCCGTATTCTTTGCTTTCGAGAAATTCCTTTAGAACGTACAGGACTGTCGGGGAAGACATGTTGCCGTGCTCGCTCAGCACTTTACGCGTAAAGCGGAGTTCATCGTGAGTCAGGCCGAGCGCTTCCTCGTATGCGCTTATGACTTTCGGTCCGCCGGGATGCAGTATATAGTGCTTGATGTCCTGCAGGCGCAGCCCGTTGTGCGCCGCTATTTCATCGATGTTCGGCCTCACGCTGTTGTGCACGATGG
>JAJYGB010000395.1 GCA_021785235.1 Bacteroidota bacterium | reverse complement strand
GCGGATAAGGTTCAGGTTCATGTCGCGTTGGAAGCGTATCTCGGCGTCGTAGCGTTCTGGCGAGAGCCGGAGCATCGCGTCCGAAACTATCCAATCCCCGCCTTTTATGAAAATTCTCTGGCCGTTCACAAGCACCTCACGGCTTCGCGTGTGGCTGTTCCACCTGGTTTGGATTTCGCGCACGCCCATCGTCACTTCTTTTTCATCCATCAATTCGTTATCGCTTCCTATGAATTGAAACTCCAGCTCATATAACGATTGCTTCCCATACCCGTTGGGCCACCAGAGCTTCGGATTCTTCATCGTGTAATCTGGCAACTGTATTTTCGTCGTAGTGTCCGGCTGAAGCGTCACGGCCTTGCTTACCACGTCGCCGTCGAGAACATACTGCAATGTCCCGCGGACCGTTTTATCGGTCGGGTTGTAAATCCTGGCACTCGCCCTGATTATCGCCGGAGCCTGAGGCTCGCCGGGATATCTCTTCCCCGGTACGAGCGTGACGACGTGCGGACTCTTCAGCTCGATTGTATTGGTCTTTTCAATCGTCACCTTGTCCCAAATTCCGGTGTTCCGGTCACGGACCGGTTGAATCCAGTCCCACCCCGCGACATACTGGTTGGACACGCTTCGCGCGATTGTACCGTCGCCACCCTGTCCGCCGTTCGGATTGCCGACCGGATCGGGAGGATATACAAGGACTGCCAGCCGATTATCGCCGTCTTTTGAAAGGAAGGGCGTAATGTTGTAGGTCTGGCGCAGATACATGCCGTAATGAGTTTTCTCGTTCAGCTTGTGCCCGTTCAAATAGACATCACATCCGTAATTGACACCGCGGAAGTGGAGCCAGGCCTGCTCGCCGCCGCTGGGAGGATTTTCCTTGAAATCCTTGACAAACCAGTAGGTATAATAGTCCCGTCCCGTTTCATATATATCGGGAATTCTCGCGTCGTTCATTCCGTAAAATGGATCTGGAATCAACTTGTCGTTGAACATCGTGGTGAGCACCGTACCGGGCACAGTTGCGGGGATCCAACCGCTTAACCTTGTGCGCGGGGTTGACAACTCTTCGCCTGTCGATTTGACATCCTTGATATTCATGCAAACCCAGCCGGAGTCAAGTTCGTACCGGTATCCGGGATGCTCGGGTCCGGTCTTCTGTGTGGAAAGAAATGAAGGGACGCAACCGGGCATTCCCGATAGAGCAATGATAACCAAAAGTGCCGCTGAAATTCTCTTGCGCATTCTCTGAATGATCCTCGAATAAGGAATGATATGTTTGAACAAGTCGAGAACAAGATACGATTCATGAAGATGAAATACACAGCTGCTCAAGCGTGGGTAGACTTCAACTTGCCTCCTGAACTCATCCTCTAACCCCTTCTCTTGAAAAGAGAAGGGGGATGAAGTCCGTCCCTACATAGAAGAGGGATTCAGGGTGAGTTCGGCTCGGAATGCTGCAAGGATTCCGGCAACCGAGTCACACGAAACCGGAAAATTTAAAACGAGACACTGCTCTACCGAGTAAACAGCCTGCAATAATCGTCCCCCGCGACAAGGAGGAGGAGTTCAATTTGCCGGTTTGGGTACTGGCCCAGTTTGAGGATTTTTTCTCTCGCAAAGGGGAAACAATTTCATCTCTTTCTTTGCGAGATATTTCTTCCAAATTGAGCCGCTACTCCGGTTTGATATTGGTTCGTAAACAGGATAATTTTTTGCATGAATGCCGGCCAGGGTATGCTGATCCATTTGGTGAGCCTTCCGGTCACACAGGGATTCAACCGCGGAGATCGTTCGCCGAAGATACTTAGGGAAGAATGGTCCTTGCATACGTTTCCCGGGTCCTTTCCGGTATCAATTATCTACATTAGCCAATTACCAAAGGTTGCAGCCATGAAAAAGTTTACGATTATCTCTGCATTCATTCTCCTCTCACTTTGTGGAAATTCGTTTTCTCAAACCGCACATCGTGATACCGCGCTATTCGTTCAGCCGAAGAACGAATTCTACGACTCTATCAAAGCTTCTCTCGAGAAATTTTATAATCAAAGAGACACCATCACCGCCGCTGAAAAGGCCCTCCATCCCGATTTCAGTAAGTTCGACGCGCCGAAATCGGTCGGTGACTTCGCCCAGTACTGGCATAATCCGCCAATATCACAGGGTAATACGGGAACGTGCTGGTGCTTCTCGACAACCTCCTTCCTGGAATCGGAGGTATACCGTCTGACCGGAAAGAAAATGAAATTTTCGGAAATGTACACCGTCTACTGGGAATATGTCGCAAAGGCTCTCGGCTACGTCCGCTCGAGAGGGAACCAGAAATTCGGCGAAGGCTCGGAAGCAAATGCCGTGCTGCGGGCATGGAAAGAACACGGCGTCGTTCCGGAAAAGGATTACACGGGACTCCTGGACGGACAGCCCTTTCACGATCACTCGAAGCTCTTCGCGGAACTCGATTCATACCTGCAATCGGTGAAAGCGTCGAACGCTTGGGATGCAGCCGTTGTGGAGAACACGGTCAAGTCCATTTTGAATCATTATATGGGAACGCCCCCCGAGAAGATTGAAGTTGATGGGAAAATGATTACGCCGAAAGAGTATTTGGAACAGGTAGTGAAGCTGAACCCCGACGATTACGTCGCGCTCGTCTCGTTCTCGGATCGTCCGTACTATAGCTGGGTTGAATACAATGTGCCGGATAACTGGTGGCACAGCAAAGACTACTTCAACATTCCGTTGAATGAGTTCATGAATACCATCAACACCGCCGTGCGTTCGGGTTATACTATGGCCATCTGGGGTGATGTTTCGGAACCCGGGATCGACGGACATGCCGGCATAGCCGTTATCCCGAGTTTCGATATCCCTTCTCAATACATAGACGCGAATGCCCGCATCTTCAGATTCTACAACCACACGACGGGCGATGACCATGGAATTCACCTGATCGGATACACTCAGAAAGACGGCAAGAATTGGTACCTGATAAAGGACTCGGGCTCGGGAGCGAGAAACAACACACATCCCGGGTATTATTTCTACAGCGCGGATTATGTGAAGCTGAAAATGCTCGGCATCATGCTTCCAAAGAGTGCGATACCTCAGATCATGACAGAGATGAAGGAGCGATAAGTCTGGCGGTTCTGTCTCAACTCGCCATAGAGTGTTCGGGGAGCTTCGGCTCCCCGTTCACGATTGTCCGCGTCTTCATGGCAACTTAAACAGCAATAAACGGATTAGAGATGGAAAATGGGCGAGAGAACACATCTCGAATTGTCAGATACCGGCGAAAGGATGATTCCAACCAATCCCGGAGAGATTAGCATCGTTTTTTCACGCCATCAGTTTGCATACCGCTACGCCCGGCAGTTCGCGGATGATGAGGAAGTGCTGGATGCGGGAGCAGGAACCGGGTACGGCGCGAGACTTCTCGGCGAGACGGCAAAGAATGTACTGGGTATCGACTACAGCCCCGAGGCGGTTGCATATTCCACGACACATTATTCGGCCCCGAACATCAAGTATACCCGGGCCAATATCGAAGATCTTGACTTTGTCTCTCAATTTGATGTGGCCGTAAGTTTTCAGGTAATTGAGCACCTGAAAGATCCGTCTGATTTTTTATCCAGACTCCGGCGAGCCGTCAGGCCGGGAGGGCTCATTCTGATAACGACACCGAACGTTAAAGGCAAGGCCAATCACCGGCACGGAAACAAATTTCAAGTGAACGAAATGCGGTATGATGAATTTAATGAATTACTCGAGAAGAACTTCGCGTCGTTTCAGCTTCTGGGAATCGTCCATGGGAAGGCAAATCCCGTCGTAGGATTTCTACGAGCACTTCCTATCTACGGTCTTGGGCGCCGCCTGAAGCGGACCAGCCTCATCAAAAAAGCCGCCAACCAGATCCTGGATTTGACAACATTCCAGGTTATTGACCGGGATGTCGCAAGAAAAGGAGTCGATCTCCTTGCCATTTGCCGGAACATTCCCGGTTCTTGAATTTCTGAATTTAGCCGCGGTTCCTGAGCCCGCGTGTGTTATATTGTTTAACAAGGAGAGGCATGAGCGTGAAAACGGACGACAAATTCATCATTCAGGTGGCGGCATCAATCGCCAAGACGTTGCATTCAAGGGACTCTGCCGAGAGGCTGGTGAGAACCGTGATAAGCATGTGGAGGGCGAGGCCCGACGCGGGGAGGAAGAATTCCGCGACTCTGATACTCGATTTCGAGGGTATCGAGCAATTGTCTGAGTCCGCAGCCGGCGCTCTCATCGAGTTCCGCCGCGAATTCTCGGAGGATAAAAATCCATCTATAGAGTTCTCAAACCTTTCACCTTCAGTGAGCAAGACGCTCGCAGCCGTCGAAAAGCCCGTCCGGCGCGTCTCCGGGAAGGTCAAGACCGCCAAGAAGAAGCAGAGCAGCTTCACGATAGAAATCTAGATCCGCCGCAAAGGGCGGATCGCGGAGAAGGGGCAGCAGGGCGGCGTCCCCTTCGTAAGAACTGGTACGCTTAGGTATCCCTCCAATTGCAGAACTCGGTTGAATTGGGTAACTTTTCTCCGGTGGTTGACGTCACGATGGGTTCCAGGATTATACGGGCACTGCCCGAGGCGGGCAGTTTAAACCGGAGAGTGTGTGGCTGAGAAGATACGATTATTGATTATCGAAGATAACCCGCTTCTCCGTGAGGGCATTTCAGCGATTATTAAAAGGCAATCGGATATGAAAGTCGTTTCCGGGCCGGGAAGTAATAAAAGGCCTCTGCAGGTAATCCGTGATCTGAAACCGAACGTGCTCCTCCTCGACCTGGGCCTGAGAAGCCAGAGCAGTCTTGAACTGGTCAAGACGGTCAGGTCCGAAATCCCCGATACCAGGGTGATAGTTATGGACCTCGCCCCAACGCAAGCGGATCTATTGCTATTCGTGCGGGCAGGAGTATCGGGCTTTGTTCTTAAGGACGCTACCACGACGGATTTTCTGAAAACCATCAGGGCGGTCGCCCGCGGGAAAAAGATATTACCTCCACTTATGACCGGGTCCCTCTTCTCCCAAATTGTGGAACAGGCAATTACCGGCGCCATCACCCCGCGAGTCATTGAAGCCGTTCGAATGACGAAGCGCGAACGCCAGGTGATTTTTCTGATAGCGGATGGGTTGTCAAATAAGGAAATTGCGTATAAACTTCACCTTTCGACATATACTGTGAAGAGCCATGTTCACAACATTCTCGAGAAACTCCTCCTTCGGTCCCGCGTTCAGATCGCCAAATACGCGCTGATGAACTCGGAGATGATGAAGGCTAAGGAAAGCATTTCGCTGATAGACGAGTAATTCCCTTCTTTAGAGAGCTAATCCGGTTCTCATCCCCTTGGACGATTGAATCTACCCCCGGCTGCCCATACCTTAATATGTGGTTAATTTAAGTAACTGCACCTTCCTGACGCTGCGGGGCTGGGAGGAAACACACCTGATATAACTGTTGATTCAATGCCTTAATGTTTGGAGTACCGAATGAAAAAGATCAGATTGTTGGTCATCGAGAAGAATCGCCTCCTCAGAGAGGGACTCACGGCGATTCTCAGGAACCGGGCGGATATCATGATAGTCGCGACGTCCGGCGACACGGACAACACTATCCTTAAGCTTCATCAATTGAAACCGAACGTGATCCTGCTGGACTTGAACTTGCGCAGTCAGAACAGCCTGCACGTTGTCGGGCTCGTGAAGAAGGAATTTCCCCTCGCGAAGGTGGTCGTCATGGATCTGGCACCCGTGCACGGAGACGTAGTCCAATACGTAAAGGCGGGAGCATCGGGTTTCATTCTCAAGGACACTACGCTCGAGGACTTTCTCATGACAATACGGACTGTCGCGGAGGGCGGCCAGGTTCTTCCCCCCACACTTACCGAGTCGCTCTTCTCCCGGATTGTGGAGAGCGCGATCAAAGGGAAGAAGCCAAAAACGATGGAGCCCGTGCGTATGACAGCCGTTGAAAGAAAAGTCTTTGGACTCCTGGGGAACGGCCTGAGTGATAAGGAAATCGGGGAGAAGGTCCATGCCCCGACCCGGACGGTCAAAAGCCACATTCAGAACATCCTCAATAAACTGTTATTGCATAACCGTCTGGAAGTCAGGAATTACAAATACA
>JAJYGB010000325.1 GCA_021785235.1 Bacteroidota bacterium | reverse complement strand
TCGGCGAACTTGATCTATCCTACGGATACATCGGTGGCCCTGAAGAATATGGTCGTGCCTTTTACAATCAAGCAATACGGGACATTGAAGGTCGGAATTTTCGGGCTCACGACGCCCGAAACGAATATCCTCTCTCAACCGGCGCCTATCTTCGTCGACACGAACTTTGTTGAAACCGCGGCTGCGATGGTGGACTCTTTGAAGAATCACGGCTGCAACGTGGTGATTCTTCTGTCACACCTCGGTGAGTATTACGACGAAGCGGTCGCTGCCAATGTTCCCGGCATTGACGTGATAGTCGGCGGACACGACCACTACGTACTTGACCAGCCCGTCCCCGTCGTTAATCCCGCCGGCGACACTACCTGGATCGTACAGGCCGGCGCGTTCTACGAGTACGTCGGAAAACTCCGGCTGATAGTCGCATCAGGAAAAGCGAGGCTGTTGGACTATCAGCTGATCCACCTCGACAATTCGATACAGGAAGATCCAGTAGTCAAGGCGACGGTAGACGCAGTCGTGGCTCAGGTAGAAGAGGGATTAGGCCAACACTTCTACACGGAAAGAATCGGGTACGCTACGGAAGACTTCCCTGAAATCTCGGCGGTCATCCCGGGATCCAGGATGCGCGACACGCCGGCCGGAAACCTGATTACGGATGCGTTCCGTGACTCGATGAAAACGGACATCGCCATAACAGCGGGCGGGTCGATTGCTCAACCTCTTTACCACGGCCCGATTGTCGGTGCGGATGTGTTTAGAATGGTCGGATACGGGTTCAACACTACGAACGGGCTCGGCTACCAGATGGCAACTTATAAGCTTACCGGAACCGATATATGGAGAGCCCTGGAATTCTCCGTCGGGACGCTGGACCTTAATGACGAGTTTCAAATCCAGACTTCAGGCCTGGCTTACACCTATGCACCCGATCAGCCCGCCGGATCAAGGTTGAAATCCGTGACCATCGGCGGAGTGCCGATCGATTTGCAGAAGACATACTCCGTAGCATCTAACGAGTTTGTCCTCCTCATGCTGAATAGTTTTGTGAGCCCTCAAGTGGGCGGCATCACAGTTACAGATCCGCAGATATATCCGGGAGTCACCGAGTATCAGGTCGTTTGCGCATACATCGCCGCGAGAGATACGATCTCTCCCACAACCCAGGGGCGATTGCTCCCGGTAGTCGAGAAGAAAGACAGAGCCCTTCCGCACGATTACGCGCTGAGCCAAAACTATCCGAACCCGTTCAATCCGGCAACAACGATTAGCTATGAGCTATCAGCTATTAGCTATGTGACATTGAAGGTCTACAACGTACTCGGTCAGGAAGTGGCAAGCCTGGTGAATGGGACCAGGCAGCCCGGCGAGTACACGGTACAATTCGACGGCTCCAGGCTGCCGAGCGGAGTCTACTTCTATCGCATCGAGGCGGGGCAATACCGCAGCGTGAAGAAGATGATATTGATGAAGTAGACCCGTGAACTCTGTGCCCGCCCGGCTCGGTCAGCAGTCCGGGCGGGTGCGAGAGATCAATTACACCCAAGGTCACCGGAATGTGCAGCGCTGAAGCGCGGTGTCATGAACGAAAACTTTCCGCCGATCGTCCGCTACCGATTCTTCTTCGTGTTGAATGTCTGACTCGAATAATTGAGTCTGACCTCGGCGAGAGCACCTTTCGCTCTCTCAACGTCGTCCTGACTGACGAGCAGGACCACAGGATCAGAATGGCGTAAACCGGAGAGTGTTTCGCCCTGCAGGATATATTCGATTCCTTCCGAATCGAGTGCCATCCTGATGCTGAGCACATCTGACTGGTCATGCGTCTGCAGGATGGGAACCGGTCTTACTTCGCCGGTCTGCCCGCTGCGGATCGGCCGGGGTTCTTCCGGGAGGCGCTCCACGAGATCAGAGCCACAATCAGCGCAGCGCGTGAAGCCCGGTCGGTATTCGGTCTTGCACTTCGGACAAAACATATTGCACCTCTTTTACATTTCCTGGTGACGGGCGTACACCCCGGCAGTGTTAACAGAATCACCGCACGTTAGTTCTCCACCTTCATCTGTATCAGCCTCTTTATGATCGCGGCCGATTTCGCGTCTTTAACTTCCAGGCGCAACCCCGTTCCTTCCACGTACTTCTTCGCATTTCGAAACTCGTCAATTATCTCTTTCGGCAGGTCGCTATTCTTAATCGCCGCGGCCGCTTTGTCCCCAAAAATGAATGCGACGCGAAAGCTTCCGTCCATCGCCACAAAGAAGAGGAGGTTGCGCTTCTTCGACAGAAGCTTCATTGTCCAGCCGTATTTCGGACTGTAGTATTTCCATTTTTCGGTCAACGGCCCGAAGCTCTCCTCGGCGTATTTTCTTATCCCGAGCCAATACTTTCCCGATGTGCCGAGCGCCTTCAACACGCTCTTCTCGTCGGGTTTGGCAGATTTGTCGTTGAAGACGTTTTCCCGCAAAGAGTTTTCCATTTCCTGCCCAGAGGTGTCCGACAAAAAATCAGAGCGGTGAGTTTTACATGGGGGACCAACGGAAGAAGATGCAGCCGCGCGGTTCCCGTGACCACCGCGGCTCCTCCTTTAGCTCCCGCTCATTCGCCTTCCTCGTCCTTGCGCGTAATGTAGTTGATAGCAATGTCGAGCACAGCCTCGACAGCTTCCGGCTCGATGTGTTCCACGGTATCCTGCGGTGTATGGTATACCGTTTCGTTTCCGAGGCCGTGCACGGAAATCCCGATGACGGAGGTGGATTCGATTCCAATCTTAGCGAACGCAGCTGCATCCGTGCCTCCTCCACCGGGAGGTATCGGCATAATATTCGGGAAATAGCCGAGATCGGCGGCAATTTCGTGGCATTCTCTTGCCATCCGCTCCGACAGCTTGCACGTTCCATTCCTGTCGCGAGTGAGGAGCGTGAGATCTTTAGTCGCGTAAATACTGTCCATGTTGAACACAAACGTTGGAACCGCCAGCAGGTCGGCTTTGTGCTTTTCCGCGTAGTCGCTGGCGCCCCGCATACCGACCTCCTCCCCGTCCGTGCTCAGGATTATAATGCGGGTGTGTTTCAATGCGGTTCCCTTCTTCCTCTTCAGGCTGAAGTGGACCGCAGCCGTGATTGCCATGGCGGTGGCGTTCAGATTATCTCCCGCGCCCGGGGACTGGAGACGTGTAATCACGGAATAAAGGGGACCGACGAAAAAAAGTCCGAGAACGGCCACCACTGCAATCATTTCAACCGGCACCGCGTCGGGCGCGCCCAACGCAGTTTCTATCGCTGCCACGATGCTCACCCCCAACAGAACAAAGTAAGTCAGGACCGCCAGGATAAGCCGCATGCGCGCCAGCCTCTTCCAGTTCAGAAGGAAGCTCAGCACATACGGACTGTCGTGATGGCCCGAAAGTATGATTTGCTGCTTCACCTCACCGGCCGGTTCGATAGTTCCGTAAACGTTGCACCCGTCGGCCTTCGGGAAAAAGCGGTCGAACCATCGGCCATTGAAGACGTAAATCACGACGCCGTAGACCAATCCAGCCAGGGCTACGGCCACCGAGACAAACGTGAAAAACTCGCCCGCAAAAAGAAGGAGCACTGAAATCAGGTAAGCCACCGCCATGATCTTCCCGACATTCCAGAAGGAGCCGGGATGCATTTCGAAACGCTCTTCAACTACCTTGTCGCAGTGGACCCTCAGCATCTCGGCGATCTGGTCCGCGGCGTTCAGACATTGCCTTGTCCCAGCGATACGCGGTCCATGCCTTTCAAGCAGCGACTGCGTCAGCCTGAGCGTCGCGAGAACGGTTTCCCGCCCGACCCGGTTCAATTCCACCGCGACTTCCCGTTCCCCTTTCTCGCGCTGCCATCCCGGCATCGCGAGTTTAAGCCACATGTGAAGTTCGGCCGACGGCCGACCCGGGTTTCGCTTTTCATCGTCGCTTTCCCTTCAATTTGAAGACTTGACGACCTTGGAGACTTCCATGGCGACCATGGCGTTGTGTTCGAACGCCAGCCGCTTGTGGTTGACCATGTCTACTATGGTTCCTATCAGGCAAAGACCGCCGGTGAAAAGATAAAGGAGCCCCATGCCGATCTGTCCCAGGACGAACCTGTGGACACCTCCGACACCGATGAACCCGATTACCGCCAGGAGAAGAACCAATTGCGGGTCTTTTCTCCTGACATTGTAGACACCGGCGAACAATCTCGCCTGCTCTTCGCTCATGTCTTTGATTACATTCTGGACGTAAGCCAGTTCATCGCCCTGTAGCATCGGCATCAGCTCTAATATGTTAGCCATCTCAACTCCCTTGTTTAATTAACCGATGGCTGAAGAAGACGGTTCCTCAGCGCGTTATTTAACAAAGAGAAAGTACGGCAGAAGAGCATGATGGTTGCAGGTATGCCGAGAATGTGCGTCTGAACGGACCGTACCACGTCACCGTGAAGGAGAAACGAAACGGCTCTTCCAAGCCCGCAGCCGGGACAGTAGTGAAAACCCAGATTCCTGAGGGGACATATAGTGAATTCGGTCTGCGTGTAAGGGCTATGGATGACGAGATACCCCAGCGCCGTGACCCAGATTAGCGTTTCCAGACCGATGCGCCAATAAAGCACACGCATAAACCGCCTTAATAACGAGCTAGCCTGGTACATGTCTCTCTTTCTCGCCTCATTCGACGTGATGCCGTTGTTATTTCAATCGCATCACGAGAATTCGCCGCCATTCTCGTGCGGCTTCATCGCGACAGCAGTATTCGTCTGAATGTAAAGCGCGTTGCCCGAAGAGTCAATCGAAAATGACAACCCGCGCCCCGTTCTTCGAATAAACCCTGTGCGGCGCGCCATTATCCCCGATCTGGATGCTCATATCTCCCCTCAAATCGTACATCCTTCCATCTTCCAGCTCAACACTCAGATCGCCTTCCATGACGAGCACTATGTGTCCTTTTGCGCACCAGTGGTCCGCCTTGTAACGCGCGGAATATTCGACGAGTCTTACCCGCACGTTCCCCTGGTCCAATTCCCTGGAGACCGCCTTACCGGTCTCTCCGCGCACGCCGACTGAACTGAGTTTGCTCCAATCGGTTATCGACAGCGGCAAGTTTTCGATTTTCATTATACTCTCCCTCTGACATTAATACGAGTTGGTGCCCGGCAAAGAAGCGATCCTGTCTGCCCGCAAGGACGCCTCCAGCTTGTCACGACGCGTGGATCATTGCTTCAACTTCACCATCTCCTCACTGACCTCCCACAGACGCCGGGCGTTTTCCCTGTCCATCGAAAGCTTCGACGAGGGGATCGCTTTCTTGTCTTTGAAATACTTCCCGGTAATTCCCTCTACTTCCGGCGACGACGCCAGATAGATGACTGTCTCCGCGCCCTTCTCGGGCGACCTCATCGTCCATCCGAAGAAATTCGAGAAGAATCGCAATCCCTTACCGGAGTTATTATAGAAATTCGAGTTGACACCCCCGGGATGGACGCAGTTGGCGGTTACCCCCGTCCCGTCGAGCCTGCGCGCAAGCTCATAAGTGAAGAGGATGTTCGCAAGCTTCGAAAGCGCGTACGCCTGCATTTGACTGTATTTCCGTTCTCCCTGGAGATCGCCAAAGTCGAGCTTCGCAAGCCGGTGGAAGTCGGACGCGACGTTTACGACACGGGATGGGGCCGACTTCTTCAGCACGTCAAGCAACAGACCTGTGAGCAGGAAATAGCCCAGATGGTTGCCGGCAAAGGTCTTCTCTATCCTGTCGACGGAAAGCTGCCTCGTCGGCACGAGTCCGCCCGCGTTGTTTACCAGGACATGGAGTGAACCGAACCTCTCTTTGAACTTTGCGGCCACGTCGCGTACCTCCTTCTGAGATGACAAATCGCCGACAAGGAGATGGACCGACCTGCTTCCGGTTGCGCTCGCTATTTCTACAGCGGCGGCATCGCCCTTTTCCCTGTTACGGCACACCATGACGACTGTCGCGCCCATTCTCGCCAGCTCCAGCGCGGTCACTTTTCCGATGCCGGCATTTGCGCCGGTCACCATGCAAATCTTGTCTTTCATCCGGTACTTCTCCTTCGCAGCTTTCATTAGCATTCAACCTCCTCACACTCGGCGGAGATTTCTCTACACCAAATTTAGCGCAATCATGGGAATCATACAG
>JAJYGB010000165.1 GCA_021785235.1 Bacteroidota bacterium | reverse complement strand
GTATTCGGGAATATCGTCGATATAGAAATGGCTTCCCGGAGGGGCGTGCGTAAAAGCCTCCACCGCGCGGTATATCTTCTCCTCCGGCTTTACGGCCCCTACCTTGTGCGACAGCACAAGCTTATCGAACAGTCTCAGGAACTGGTTATCCTGCCACCCGTACCTCTGGTGGATGTCGTTCGTATTCGAGAGCAGTACCAGCCGGTAGTTCTTCTTCAGCATGGGGAGGACCGCCACGAGCTCTCTGTTCACGGAAAACATGTTCGAATATATCTCGTAAAACTTCTCCTTCGAAACTTTATGCTCGAGCACATCGAGCATAATGTCGGTAAATTCCTCCGTTGAAAGGTCTCCCCGCTCGAATTTTCTGTGGACGTCGTAGTTGTTTTTATAGAACAGGGCAAACTTCTCGCCCAGGCCTTTCTCGACTTCATCGAGGTTTTCCAGAATTATTTTGTAATCGAACGGCAGAAGCACATTCCCCAGATCGAATACAATCGCAGAATATTCTTTATTCATTTTCCTTCCATCTCTCCGGTATTTGGATTTGCTGATGTTGATTGACTTGCTTGAAATCGTTACTTAGTTTGCTGAGAGGCATCGAATCTCAATAATGAATATTACGAAGCGCCGGCTAAATATGAAAACAATCGGGGTCATCATAATCCTGTTTTTCTCCGCCTGTGCGGAAGCCCAGACTGTAACTCCACCAGGACCGCGTGCACGGATTGACTCGGGCGCAGTGTGGCATCCACCGTCGGTATTCAGAGAGATGATGGACGGGCGATGCGATTCGCTTATCTCCCCCGGTTTCCAGAAGTGTTTCATCGCCTTGATGAGAGAACTGGGCGCGTCTCCCCAAGCGGTCAGGTTCACCGTGCTAACCGACACCACCGGCTACGTCCGGCATTTCGTAGATGCGGGCCTCATCGGCGTGGCTTACGTCGCCTACCCCTTCAGGGCAAACGAGAACTTCGGCATAACGCTGGTAAACGGTCGCCCGGGAATGATTGACGTCGACGACTTTCAGTTTGTAGACCTTACTGAGCTAAAGAAGGACTCGACCTATCTCAAAATCGTGGATGCCTTTCCCGACGCGTCCATCTGGCCTGGTGACAGGTTCCACTTCGATCAACCGAGCTGCACTCCGTTGCCGGGAGGCGGACAAAGATTTGTCCTGACTTACATTATCCGCAACGGCTGCCACGCTTGCGAGCACATCGGAATCGCGGATTTCGCGTTTGATTTCGACAAGGATGGAAAGTTGGCGGGAAGTCGCCTGGTCGGCGTGGAATCTTTGGTTCCTTGAGGTTTCACCTCCCTCTATTGATCGTGTAGCATAATTCGAGACTGAGTTCCGTCAGACCCGGGACGTATTTTGAGCCGGATCCCACCGATACCTCCCTGGTACGGTTGTAAATATCCCTGGACATTTTGATGCCGACCGTAAGAGACCGGGTCGCTTCCCAGTTACCCAGCAAGAAAAGGCGCGCGCCGTCGCCGTACAGAAACGTGAAATCCATGACGTGCGGCAGATTCTTTTCCACGGTGTAAAACGCCGATGCGTAAGAATCTGTCCGGTAGAAGCATATCCTGGAATCCAGGGATGTGCCCCCGAATCGCCAACCGGAGTCGAATAGAATCATCTCACCCTTCTCGCCCGAGGATAGGAAAATCCTTTCAGTCCTCGCACGGAAAGAGAAGACGGGGTTGAACCTGTGTCTGAAATCGATCCTGAAGCTCTGTTTTGAACCCGCAATCACCGAGAGAGCTACGGGGAAATCGGCGGAAGGTACGTACGAGTCTTCTTTGGTTTTGTATCTATATCGCAAATAAATAATCGTGCCGGAGCCCTCAAACAGTTTTTCCCGCGAAAACGATACGTACGAATCGACAAAGATTTCTTCGCCGCTCCTCTCGGGTTCGCCAGATGCGGAAAAGATCCTGAACCTGTCGTAATAGAACCCGAGTTTCACAATATCAACCGGGCGAACAGTCGCGCCGAAATAGATCCCCTGCTCAGGATTTGTCGGAAAACTCTCCGACAGGGGACCGCTGTAATTTTGGACTATTCGTGAACGAAGGTCGCGAACTCCGACGGCGAACCGCGCGTCGCCATAATCGAGGCTGATATTCGAGGCAAAGGAAACAAGCTTATCGAGGAGGAGTTCGCCGGAGAAGGCGAAACTGTCCGCGCGCAGCCTACCGAACGATTCAAGCGCCAAAACCTCCTTCTCGTAGCAATGCCTGAACGCTCTATCATAGTGGAAGTAGACCGCCGAGACGCCAGCGGTCAGGGCCTCTGCATCGTAGTGAATGATTCCTCCCGCTATGCGTTCCGCAAGATTATTGCGTGAGCCCGGTCGACTCGTCGGAAGATGCAATCCCGAATAATCAATCGATGTGATGAGGCCTGTACTGTCAAACCTTGCGGCAAGTTTTTTTGACGAGACGAAAGCGGTAATCCCGAACGCGCCTGCGTCAAGCGACAGCGCTCCCCCTCTCAAGAACTTGTTCTCCCCTCTCGACCTGTATGGTTTCAAGGAATATGCCCGCGCCGCGAAGAGAGGAGAGATGGCACCTGCGCTCTTCGATACCATGCCCCCGCTCGAAAACAGCAGGCCGTTGCCCAGACTGAGCGCATAGTCTCCGATGCTTATGGCCGAAAACAACCAGACCCTTCGCGCGGTAAGCGCCATTGAATAGAAATCAGCGTAACCGCCTTCTCCGGGATCTTTGTCCGTCACGGCGTATGCCTCAAGGTTGCGGTAGGAGAGGCTGAAACGCTGAAAGTTCGATATCCCGTAATCTCCATAGGCATCTTTGAACAGCGGGGCCCGCTGGGGTGAAAGGCTGAAGTACGACATCCCTTCGCCATGGAAATTGTTGTCCTCCGGCACACGGATATGCCGTAAAAGTGCCGAGAAAAGTTCCGAGGTCATGCCGTCTACGCGCCATAGATCATCGAAACTCCGGATCGATCCGTTCCTCTTTCTGTACGCGATTATTGAAGCGGCACTGCCTTCGTCCACTCCGGTGATCGAGAGCAAATCCTCGGTCGTCGCCCGGTTGATGTCGATCGGAGTCAGTATGTCCGCAACATCGTCCGAGTTTGTCAACACCGATTCGAGCAGGTTCTCTTCTCTAACATCTCCTTCGGCCGATTGTGCGGAGGAATACTCCGCATCTGATACGGATAGCATGACCGTTATCGTCACCGCTACTCTCTCCAACCTGCTCATTCCCCCGGACAATGATATCATACCCCGCCCGCCTATCTTCTCCTCAGCGACTCCCTGTACCGCCGGATACTCTCAAATTCGGATTCACCCGTGCGGGAAAATTTGACGGAGACACCGAAGGAATGCGTAACGCCCAGCACCTGGTGGAACATGGCACCATACTCGACCGTGAAAGGCGCCAGCCTGAGCGAGAGGCCCGCATTGAACGAACCGGATCCGCTCGCCGTGCCGGTGCGGACCGTAATGAAACTGGCCGGTGAGTACTCCGCGGCAACACGGACTGCGGACGGAAATCCCAGCTCCTTGAAATACTCGATGCCGAGGTTCAGGGCGTCCGAGAGGTACGCGACGCCTCCGGCAAGGGATTGGGGAAGCATATCGTCCGACTGCGTCATCGATGCGGAATTCAGGTTGGTCACGCTGAGGCCGACGGAGAACCGATCGGAGAGGAATATTCTGCTGCCAACGTCCAGGCTCGCTGCCAGATCTGTTCCGTAGTCCCTGATGAATAGGTGATTCAGATTAATATTCGAGCCGACAAAGAGAAAATCGAACAGGGGAATTGACACATTCGCGCTCATGACCGTCTCGCGATATATCTCATAACCGAAAGACTGAAGGGCGCCCGAGAAATCGACCCCAAAGAAATTGTCGCGGTATGAGATACCTGTGGATTTGACTTCCTGCAGGCCGAGTGTGGACGGGACATAGAAGAGGCCCGCTTCGGATATGTCAGCGGCGTGCGCGGGATTCGCGTAGAAGGACCATGCATCTTCACCGAACGAACTTAACGCGCCGGCTGTGCCAAGTGAGCGAGTGCCAGCGCACCTCCGCTCGAACCCGGCAAAGGATTCCTCGAAAGCCAGGACGAGAAGCAGCGGCAATGTGGAAAGAGACAGAACACGACCCGCGATATTCATACACCATATCCCTTTGACAAAACATAAAGAGATCACCCGCTCCGGTACGGGTCCGGGAATGCAACCGAAAATCCCGGCGGACTATCGCTTAGTTCATGTACTTGGCATAAGTCGATTGGTGCGACTGGTCGACGATTGACAACTTCTGCAGGATTCCCTTGTCTGGATATCCGTTCAAAGCGTCCGCGATTTCGCTGTACTTCGCATCGAAGAACACCCTTATCAACGCGCTGCGCGATCCCGACTGCAAAACGATGTCCGCGATTTTGTTTAACGCGTTTGCGATCACGACCTGAGCAGAGTCGCGCTGTGTACTGAGCATATCTATTCCGTTATACTCGTAATTATAAAAAGCCGTTCTGAAGACGTCGTACTTGCCGGACATCACGTCATTGACCAGGGCATACCTCGAATAACTTCCGGAGGTGCTGGGCTGCCAGCCCTGCGGAAAATCCCCGTTCTGCCCCTGTGCCACTATGTTGGCGGCTTTCTGAAAGTACTTCGTCCCGCCGAGCGGATCGTAAGAATCAAAATCAAATCCGAGGACCACATACATGTAGTAGTCTATGAAACCGGTAAACGAGTTGAAATGAAACTCGTCGTGCAGCAGAGGCTGATCCTTCGTGTAAGAGAATTGCCAGGAATTATCCAGCACGCGGACCATTGGCGACACGTTGCCAGACTTATAGATGGGACGCTGGCTTCCAATGAAAGCCTGAGCGGAGTAGACTCCGTTCGCGCCGGATAGGAGATAGATATTCAGCGTAACCTGGATCTTCGGCCCTTTGAAATCCTGACCGGTCCATCTGTAGCTGTTAACGTAGTTCTGGATGGCCGGAGCCAGGTTAATGACATTTTCCCTGTCCGTGCCGCCGAGCGCGTCGTAATTCAGCGTTACGGTGGCGTTGATCTCCTGGGCTGTAGCCGTTGAGATCGACACGAACGTAATCAGCAGAACGAGCCATTTCATAGATTTTTCCTCCGCGTGCAATTTAGCCTTCATCTCTATTCAAGGCAACACATTGCCCCCCGACGGAAAGAAATGAAGAGAAAATAATGTGACGAAAATCGCTTGCCAATGAGGCATTTAGTCTTTACCTTTATCCAAAATTTGTGGCAAGAGATCATGAAGCTAACTAATAGAAACAATAGGAGGAAAGAACAATGTCGAACTTTTTAAAGAGTGCCGGTGTCCTGGTTGCCATGGCACTCCTGCTCGCGAGTTGCTCAAAGAGCAGCAGCACAAGTTCAGGTGGGACCGCCCCGAAGCTTGCCGCACCCGTTTTCACGGGTCCGACCAGCACTTCTTCAACCGCTGACACGAGCACCGGGGCAATGTATGCCAAACAAGTCGCCGGCCTTTTCAACGCGACATCGTCTACCTACATGGGATTTTTCACCGGAAATGGGACACAGAACGGGAACACATGGACCTGGAGTTACAGCGCGGGCGGTTTCACCGCGACATGGTCCGCTACCTCAAGCAGCAGCGGCTACGACTGGAAGCTAGTCTACAACGGTGTGCAGGGTAATGAGACTTTCAGCAACTGGACCGCACTCAGCGGATCGGAGACGACCGACGGAAAATCCGGAAGCTGGACGATATTCTATCCCCCGACAACGGTCGCGGCATACCAGCTTACCTGGTCTACAGCATCCAACGGCACACTCACCGGGACGATCGTCGTAAACAACGATACAACCGGATCAGTGGAGCTCAAGCAGGTTTTCACAAATAACCCCGACAAGAGCGGCGAATTGGTAGTCTATTATGGCAATGGGCCGCAAGAGGAATTTGATATCATTTGGAACGCGGACGGTTCGGGCCATTACACAATGTGGGATGAGAAGGGTAATGTTGCCGCCAACGGTACGTGGTCGTAGGAATTAAGAACATCATCTGAATAAAAAGCCCCGCCTCAGCGGGGCTTTTTGTTAATCCTCAATCCTACTGGTTACTTCTTCCCCGCGTTCTTTTTCTCGAGGAAAGGAGAAAG
>JAJYGB010000627.1 GCA_021785235.1 Bacteroidota bacterium | reverse complement strand
AAGGTGAGCCGGTAAAATGTTGGCAAAGAAGAAGCTTCGCCGGAGATGAACACAGATTTTCTAAAAGACCTAAACCCCGCCCAGCTCTCCGCAGTTAAATCCGTCGAGGGGCCGGAGCTCGTCCTCGCCGGCGCCGGTAGCGGAAAGACCAAAGTCCTCACCTACCGCGTGGCATATCTCGTCTCGATAGGCGTGCCATTTCACAACATCCTCTGCCTCACATTCACGAACAAGGCGGCGAACGAGATGAGGTCAAGGACCGAGAAAATGCTGGGGATGGACGGGGACAAAAAAAGATACTACAGCTGGATCGGGACGTTTCATTCGTTGTTCGGAAAAATACTCAGAATGGAAGCCGAGAAGCTGGACTACACTTCGAACTTCACCATTTACGACGAAGAAGATTCGCTCAAGATGATCAGGCAGATCCTCCGTGAGCGCAACCTCTCCGAAGAGGTCTATGCGCCCGCCGGCATCAGGTGGCAGATCAGCAAGCTGAAGAACGGCCTCATACTTCCGTCGCAATTCGATCAGTCCGCTAAGAGCAGGCTCGAGCAGGTCACAGCGGAGATGTACGCGACTTACGACGACCGGCTGAAGAAGAGCAACGCGATGGACTTCGACGACCTGCTTATCAAACCCATTGTCCTCTTCAACCGGGACCGCGCCTCGCTGGAGAAATACCAGAACAAGTTCAGGTTCATTCTCGTGGACGAATACCAGGACACGAACCGCGCGCAATACATGCTCCTCAAGCTTCTTGCGGAGAGGCACAATAACCTATGCGTGGTCGGCGATGACGCGCAGAGCATCTATTCGTGGCGGGGCGCGGATCTGCAGAACATACTTGATTTCCAGACGGACTACCCGGACTGCAAGATATTCAGGCTCGAACAGAATTACAGATCAACGGGGAAAATTCTGAAGGCGGCAAACTCCGTCATTGTCCACAACCAGCGGAAACTGGACAAGGAACTGTGGACTGAGAACCACGAAGGCGAACAGCTTTCGGTGCTTGAATGCGAGAGCGACCGGGATGAAGGCTACAAGATCGTCCAAAAGATCAGGGACGAGAGCATCAAGGACAAGCTTCAGCTGAAGGATTTCGTCGTGCTCTTCCGGACGAATTACCAGTCACGCGCACTGGAAGAAGCATTCAACCGGGGCGGCATCCCTTACATTATCGTGGGTGGAGTCGCTTTCTACAAGCGGAAGGAGATCAAGGACCTCCTGGCATACCTTAAGCTTGTCATAAACCAGCGGGACGACGCATCGTTTCTGAGAGTTGTAAATTTCCCGGCCAGGGGAATCGGCGATGTCACGATAGACTACGTCCGCAGCTTTGCCTCGAAAAATCAACTCTCGATGGCGGAAGTCGCCACCCGGGTCGATGAAATCGTCGAAATCCAGCCGCGACAGAGAAACCAGCTTAAGCAATTCGGCAACCTTCTCAATAAATACCGAAGGCTGAAGGACGAACTTTCGATAAGTGAATTCACCCGCTCGTTGACGGATGAGCTGCAGATCGTCCGTACGCTCAAAGAGGAAAACACGGTCGAATCACAGAACAGGATGGAGAACATCCAGGAATTCCTGGCCGGCATCGCGGAGTTTCAGGCTGAGAATCCCGAAGGGACGCTTCAGGATTATCTTTCGGAAGTTTCACTCGTTGCGGACGTCGACCGATGGGATACCAACCGGAATTCAGTCACGCTGATGACCGTCCATGCCGCAAAAGGACTGGAGTTCCCCGTCGTTTTTGTGAGCGGCCTGGAGGAAGGTTTGTTCCCGATCGGATCAAAGGAGCAGGACGAGCTCGAGGAAGAGCGGCGTCTTTTCTACGTCGCGATCACACGCGCGAAGAAGAAAGTGTATCTCTCGCACTCGAGACAGCGCTTCCGGTTCGGGAAACTTTCCTACCAGTCTCCATCCCGGTTTCTCGCTGAAATCCGGAGCGATCTTCTGGATCTGGAACGCGGCGCGAGAATACCGTCGCAGCGATCCCTGTGGGAGGCTACTTCCCCGTTCGACTCCCTCCGTCCTTCGCTCGACATCGCCGACGCCAGGAGCGAAGTTGATGTGCGCCCGCAGCGCGCCGAGAAGGACCGGACTGCGACCCCGCATATAAAAATCGGGACAATCGTTGAGCACCAGTTCTTCGGCGAGGGAAAAGTCATTGAGATGTCCGGCAAGGGCGACAACGAAAGGGTTGTCGTACTCTTCAGCGCAAACCAGAAAAAGCAGCTTATGGTGCGGTACGCCAATCTCCGCATCGTGGCAAAATAATCAGTTCCTCATCGTAGATGGCACAAGAAGTTGTAGCCGTCCGGAAAAGAGATGAGGAGTCTCTCCTCCGGGTAAGGGACCTGTTCTTCGAATACGCCGATTCCCTCGATTTCGACCTCGGTTTCCAGGATTTCGACAGAGAACTTGCAGAGCTGCCCGGCGAGTACTCCGAGCCGGATGGCAGGCTCTTTATAGCTTATGAATCGGGCAAGCCGGCGGGATGCGTGGCACTTCGGAAAATTGACGGGGGTATATGCGAGATGAAGCGGCTGTATGTGCGCCCCGAGTTCAGGGGAAGAGCAATTGGGCGCATGCTCGCGGAAAGAGTTGTTTCGGAAGCAAAGAAAATCGGATACGGCAAAATGCGGCTTGACACCGTGAATTCAATGACGGAAGCGATTACCCTTTACAGGTCGCTAGGATTCGCGGAAATTGGAAAATACAGGTTAAATCCCCTCCCCGACGCGCTGTTTCTGGAATTGGATCTGACAAACCGATAGGCTTTGGTTCCATGCTTGCGTGCAGGACCTGGATCATAGACTTAAACGATCTACCCCGAGAGCAGGAACCAGATCTCGGCCGTCCGCGAGGCTCTAGCGAATTTCCCCGTTTGAATAGATTTGGACCTTCCGGACGAACTCCAGCTTTGTGCCGAGAAATCTCTCAGCTATCTCATTGAACTTCTGCGGGAAATCGCTGACATAAAATTCATATCTCGCTTTCGCCTTTTGGGTGTTGAGCATACCGGTCGATGAGAGGAGCTCGAAGACTGACTTCGCCGTTGCCTCGCCAGCATCGACAAGTTGAACGTCGCCCCCGAGCACACGCGAGATGGCATTGCGCAGAAGAGGATAATGAGTGCAACCGAGGATCATGACGTCTATCTTGCCGGAAAATCCGGAGAGATATTCCTTTGCCACGAGGTCGGTCGCCTGGTGATCAAACATTCCCTCTTCAGCGAACGGGACAAACAATGGGCAGGCCTGGGAGAATATCCTGATTCCGGCGCTGAGATTCTTCAGAGTATTCTCATAAGCGGAAGAGTTAATTGTGGAAAGAGTCCCGATCACCCCGACTCCTCTCGTGCTCACCTGCCGAATCGCCTCCTTCGCCGTAGGCTCAATGACACCGACCGTCGGTACCGTCGAGTGTGTGCGGACGACGTCCATAGCCAGAGCCGAAGCTGTGTTACAGGCTATCACAATCAGCTTGACCCCTTTCGAGAGAAGAAATTTAGCGTCCTGCAGCGCGTATTCTCTAATAACCTCGGCTGATTTGTTGCCGTACGGCACCCGTGCTGTGTCACCGAAGTAGATTATATTCTCGCTGGGAAGGAGCCTAATCAGCTGGCGTACGACTGTGAGGCCGCCGATACCGGAATCAAAGACACCGATTGGGTTATCTGAAGAGATCACTTGAATATGAGTTCGGAGTCTATCGATTCGTTGATAATCCTAAGGACTCTTTCCCTTAGCGCGTCGAGTTCCTCCTGGGAAGGCTTCGTGCCGTCGTTGCGAAGGACATAGAACGTATCGACTATACCGTCGACTCTTGTGGCGATCTTAGCGAAATGGATGCTCAGCCCCGTACTCGACATTGCCGAGGTCACTTTGTACAGGAACCCAAGTGAATCGGGCGCGAACACCTCGATGAGCGTGAAATCTGTGGTCTCCGAAGTCTGTACGGCCACTTTGATGTTGGGGTTCACTTCGTTCTTGAGCCTTCTCTGCCATTTCATCCTGTGGCGCTCGAAGAGATATTCCGGGTTGGTGTCCCCGGTCAGGATCGCCCGCAGATCCGTTTCGATTTTCGCCATCTGAGTATCAGTCAGGTTCTTTTTTGTAATATTGTCGAACACCTTGAAGCGGTCTATGATTATTCCGTCATCCCTGGTGAATATATTTGCATCCACGATGTTAACGTCGTTGGCGCTGAGTGACGAGCAGAACCTCGCGAGCTGGAACGGCGCGTCGCGGGCGATCATGGTGACATCGGTATAATCGTCACTCTGCTCGAAATGCACATGCACCGATTTGATATCGGAGTTTATGGCCTCGATGTGACGGACGATTTCTTCATCCTGAAACATGACGGAGTACAGGTCATTCTTAATGCTGTCAAAATGTCTCTTGATTATCCCGGACTTATCAGAAGGCATCTGACTGATAATAGCCTTCTCCTTCTGCTGTCTCTGCTGAACCTGCAGGGAGACGATCGCATCCTTATCGAGCGATTCGGTTATTATGGTAAACGATTTCCTGTAGAGTTCATGAAGAAGCTGAGCCTTCCACTTTGTCCAGACAGTGGGATTTACTGCGCTGAGATCGGCATAAGTCAGCAGGTACAGCATTTTCAGCTGTTCTGCGCCGGCAAACAGCCTGGTAAACCCATACACCGTCTCCGGATCGCCGATATTCCTCCTGAACGCAATCTGCTCCATCTTGAGATGATTGCGGACAAGGAAACCTACATCTTCAATTACGTCGTCGAAACCGACCCTTCCGAGCGCCTTCTCGGCGACGTCTACTCCGATTATCTCATGTTTCCCTATCGAGACCGGTTTTGCGATATCGTGGAACAGCACGCCGAGATACAGCGCGTCGGGGCGCTTAACGCTTTTCAGGAGCTTGCCGAGAGTCTCGTCATGCTCACTTACGCTTTCCAGATTCTCTATTGCGGCGAGGGTATGTTCGTCCGCGGTGTAATAATGATAAACGTTATGCTGGAAGAAGCCGATGAGCTTCCCAAACTCCGGCAGGTACCTGCCGAGAACTCCCAACTCGTTCATGGACTTCAGCGTAAAGGCAACATTGCCACCCGACAGGAGGACCGACTTAAAAATGGCGGCGGCCTCTTCCGACTTCTGAAATGCGGGTTCGCTGAAGGTGCCCAATTCCCTGGCGAGGGTCTCATGCACACTCTCGTCGAAATGTAATCCCGTCTTTGCCTTGTGTTGGAAAGCCTTGAATAGCCGGACGGGGTCCTTGCCGATTTCTCTTCTGAAGGCAATCTGGCCACCGATGAGAGCATAGTCGTCGTCCAGGTTGGTCATCTCCGGTTTCCCGCCTTGCGGCTTCAGCGAAGCTCTCATTTTTTCCGACAGGACCTGGTTAAGCCTGTAGATCTTCCGCGCATGACGGAAATAGTCACGCATGAAGCTTTCGAGCCCCTTCGTATAATCGGCGTTGACATATCCCATGTCCGCAGCTACTTTCTTCTGTATTTCAAAATCGAGGAGATCGTTGAGGTTGGATGACTGGTAGTGGAGGCCCTGTCTGGTCCTCAATACAAATTCGAAAGCTTCACTGGTGTGGTTGTACTGCAGCTGATTTATGAGGCCCCTATCGAGGAGACGATTCAGGAAATCGAGGATCGCGGGCTGTTTCAGCGAATAACCTGCCTCCGGAAGGAAATCAGGATAGACGGCTCTATACATCCATAACAAGGCATGGAGGTCCCTTAGTCCGCCGGCACTCTTCTTAAGGTTGGGCTCGAGGAGGGATGTCGATTTACCATACTTGTTGTGCCTTACCCTGATCCCGTCGAGAGTCGAACTGACGAAACTCCGGTCAGCATTCTTTGAGACGAAATCCCGGATCGCCGATTCAAGTTTACCGAAGAGCTTCGCGCTTCCCGCAACGTATCGGTATTCCAGAGTGGCGGCCCAGCTATCGTGGTCTTCCTTATAAGTCTGGAGTACCTGTCCCACGTTCCGCACGGAGTGGCCGATATTTAGTCCCATGTCCCAAAGGAAATGCATTATGCGCTGGGCAAGGAAACTCGACTCGATGCCGTTGCCGACGATGAAAAGGATATCAATGTCGGAATGCGGACAAAGTTCTGCGCGTCCATAGCCTCCGACCGCGACTGCCGTTAGGTTGTCCGGGCTCT
>JAJYGB010000337.1 GCA_021785235.1 Bacteroidota bacterium | reverse complement strand
GAACTTCATATACTTCGAGCTTCGCGATCCCCGAGGATTCATACCCCGACTTGAGTTCATTGATCAATTTCAGATACTCGTCACGTTTTTGAGAATGTACTTCGTAATTGATCTCCAGTAGAACTTTCGACATTTATTCCTCCTGTTTTGGTTCGTCGGAAACCGGTTTCGAATTAGCTGTTCTAACAACCCAGTAAATCAGAGCCGTTATTGCCATAGCTACCGCAACCACGAACTCGATTTTTCCCAACCCGGCAACCGAACCTATAGCTTCACTGAAAAAATAACCAAGAAACCCATAAGAAACAGCCCAAATTAATCCCGCCACGACATTAAATAGTGTGAATTTCAGGCGAGGCATCTTAGCCAGACCGCACATGACGACCAAAGCCGTTCTCAACCCGTAAATGTAGCGCGCAAATAGCACTATATACGTCCCGTGCTTTTTCACGAGGCGTTCGGCGCGCGGTAGTACCGAGGCAACATATTTGAATTTTCTTACGAACTCGTAGCCCTCTTGCCGTGCCAACTGAAAGAATAGCTGGTCTCCTATCACGGAGCCGAGAAAAGCCGATATTATCGAAAGCTCGATGTTCAGGAATCCCTGATGCGCCAGAATCCCCGCTATGAGGAGCACCGTCTCACCTTCGAAAAGGGTTATGACGAAGATCAGCAGGTAACCGTACTGGTGCAGCAGGGTTTCCATCTCAGTATCCTGCCTTCCTGATTTCCTTGTCGGTCATCCCGAAATAATGAGCGACCTCGTGGATCAGGACTTCTTTGATGCGTTCTTCGACGTCGGTGTCGTTCCTGCAGTCCCGCTCGATGTTCTGCCGGAAGAGTTTTATTCTATCCGGAATGACGGGGTAGACTCCGTAGTCGGGTCCGCGCTTGTTCAACGGTATTCCGGTATAGAGTCCGAGGAGCGAATAAGGATTTCGGATGTGGGCCCCTTTCATGTCGTGCTCATCGGGCAGGTCTTCGACGACCACGTGCATGTTCTCGATTCTTGACCTGAATTCTTCCGGTAGCTCATCGAACGCCTTCTCCACCAGCACTTCAAATCTTTCTTTGTCCATGCTCCAGATCCGCGATCTTGTGTGCCCGTTCATCGTAAAGTACTTTTGCCCTGAACACCACCGTCGCGCTTCCTTCGAGAACGAGTTTCGAGAAATTGTTGCCGCTCTTTTCGAAATAGACGTTCAATATCTCTCCACCCGTAGTCTTTATTCGTACCGGCGACACCATGCCGTATCTGATACTGGCCGTTATCGCGCTTGCGACGGCCCCGGTTCCGCACGCGAGCGTCTCGTCTTCTACTCCGCGTTCATATGTTCTCATCCTGATCCCGTTGTCGCCGTCCTGCTCGATCAGGTTGACGTTCGTCCCCTTAGGGAATATCCCGAAATTGTACCTGATCTTCCTGGCTATCCCGATGAGATCGGCCGAGTCTACCCTGTCGAATCCGTTCCCACCCATCAGCACGGTGTGATCGGTGTTCGGGTGCACGTACGTCGCATCAAGGCGCTGCGACCCGATCGGTACCTCTATCGACGGTGAAACTCTGTCCGGATCCGGGAGATGAAGCCTGACTTTGCGGTCGTCGGCCACTTCCGCGGAGTAATTTTTTCCGTGCGCGGTGAACTTCATCGGTGACTTGCAGATGTTGTTCAGCACCGCAAACCTTGAAATGCATCTCCCTCCGTTGCCACACATTCCCCCTTCACTGCCGTCGGAATTGAGATAGATCATCTCGAAGTCGTACCCGACGTGCTTCCGGAGGACCAGAAGGCCGTCGGCACCGATTCCGAAGCCCTTCGCGCAAAGCGCGCGCGCGAGCGACGGAAGGTCGGTATCTAATGTGCCGCCGAGGTCGTTTATCACGACAAAATCGTTTCCGGCACCGTTCATCTTGGTGAAATCAATTTCAATCATAAATGTGTATATAATATAACAATATGGCGCGCCTTACGGAGCCCGAAATTTACTTTTTGAAGAATTTTCGCCGACGCTGTCCGGCTCGACCATGTTCAACGATAGGATCAAATTCTGCGTTCCGGAATTGGTGTGTCGCAGGTTTATCGGGCGGAAACGCCGAACGCCCGCTGTTCAGTGACTTTGAGAGGCTTCGGGGCTCAACGAAGAGATGATGGTATGCAGCAATTCGATTCTCGCCTTCAACTCTTCCCGTGTACCGTCATTTGCCACAACGAAGTCAGCGAGTTTTTCCTTTTCCGACTGGGGGATCTGAGTCTCGAGACGCTTCAACACTTCTTCTTTATTGATTCCCAACTTTGCCGACGCGCGGCCGACAGCGACGTCCTTCCCGGCTTTCACCAGTATCACGTAATCGAATTCTTCGGAAAGCTGCGCTTCATACAGGAGGGGGACTTCGACAACCGCGTATCGAAGACCGGTACTTTCCTTCAGCCGCTGATTGATTGCCGACATGATGGCAGGGTGGAGGATGCTCTCAAGCTTCTTTCTCGCTCCAGCGTCGCCGAAGACGATCTTCCCGAGCTTCTGGCGGCTGATGAGCCCGCTCACTATGATCTGATTGCCGAATGTCTCGACGATCCTGCTTTGGATATGCGGGTCAGACGCCAGGAGTTCGTGACCGATCTTGTCCGTATCGAAGGTGGTAACGCCCATTTCGGCGAAGATGAGCGCGGCGGTAGATTTGCCGCTGCCGATGTTGCCGGTCAACCCTACTCTGAGCGGAGCGGGTGCCCTCTCCGTTGTAGGTTGCTTCGCTCCGCCCGGTTTTTTCCCGGATGTGGTGTCGCCGCGTTTCCTACTTTGCATAGGATATGCTGCGGACCTCGCGTATTACCATTACCTTTATTTGCCCCGGATATTCCATCTGTTCCTGGATCTTCTGGGAAATCTCATGGGCAAGCTGGTCGGCAAATATGTCGTTTACTTTTTCCGGTTCGACGATGACCCGGACTTCGCGCCCCGCCTGGATAGCGTATGTCTTTCCGACTCCCGAGAAGGAGTTCGCTATTCCTTCGAGCTTCTCCAGGCGCTTGACATAGCCTTCGAGGGATTCGCGCCTTGCTCCGGGTCTGGCGCCGCTTATGGCGTCGGCGGCCTGCACTATAGCCGCTATCGGCGATTCCATCTCGATGTCTTCATGATGCGAGCCGATCGCATTGGACACGATCGGGTTCTCGCCGAATTTCTTTGCCACATCGTAACCGAGAAGGGCATGCGGTCCTTCGACGCTCTTGTCGACTACCTTTCCCAGGTCGTGGAAGAGCCCGGCCCTTTTCGCGAGCGTGGAGTCGAGCCCCAGCTCGATGGCCATGAGCCCGCTCAGGAAAGCGACTTCGATGCTGTGCTGGAGAACGTTCTGTCCATAGCTTGATCTGTATTTCATCCTGCCTAGCATTTTCACGATCTCGGGATGAACGCCGTGAATGCCGACTTCGAGGAGGGCATCCTCGCCGATCTGGACAATCTCTTCCTCAAGTTCGCCGCGAACTTTTTCTACGATCTCCTCAATCTTTGTGGGATGTATACGGCCGTCGGAGATGAGCCTTTCGAGCGCAGTCTTCGCGATTTCCCGGCGGAAGGGATCGAATCCGGAGATGACGACCGCGTCGGGTGTGTCATCCACGATGATGTCGCATCCCGTGACCGCCTCAAACGACCGGATGTTTCTTCCTTCGCGACCGATGATCCGCCCCTTCATCTCCTCGTTGGGGAGGCTTACTACGCTGACGGTTGTTTCGACGGAGTGGTCCGCCGCGGTGCGCTGGATCGCCTGGACGATAATTTTCTGAGCCTCTTTCTTGGCCTCAATCCTCGCCTTCTCGCGGATTTCCCTGATCTCCAGTGACGCTTCGCTCCTGGCCTCGCTGGTCAGGTTCTCGATGAGAAGCTTCTTCGCATCTTCCCGCGAAACACCGGCCAGCTTTTCCAGTTTCTCGGTCTGCATCTGGACGAGCCTTTCGGCCTCGGATTCTTTGGACTGGATTGTTTTTGCCTTTTCCCGCAATTCCATCTCGAGTGACCGCATCGACTTTTCCTGCTGCCGGAGGGCGTCGCCTTTGCGGTCCAGATTTTCTTCCTTCGAACTTAACTGCCGCTCAATGTTTTGTATTCTCTTTTGTTTGGCGTTATAATCGTTATCGAGTTCCTGTCTCTTCTTGATCCATTCGTCTTTTACTTCAATCAGTTTTTCTTTTTTGATGGCGTTCGCTTCACGGTCGGCCGCCTCGAGGATTTGTTTGGTTCTTTCTTCGACTGTGCCAAGTTTTTTCTTGGTGAGTCCCGACTGAACGAACCACCCCACGAGGAAAGCGGCCGCGCTGCAGAATACAGCGACTGCTGTGGTTATCATACCGAACCTCCAGGTTTATATACAAAAAAAAGCCGCAAGGCGTTCATGGCAGATAGGAAAGAACCCCATCTTGACACGGTGGGTGCCCTCCTGAGCGAGTCATGCTTCCGCTGCTGATCCGTCCGAGGGCGGACAGGCCCGCTGACATCGGGTGTCGACGGGATGCGGCCTGCTTTCATCGTTCACGAGCCGGGCTCCCATAATTTTTTACTTAGCAGTTCTTTCATGCTTAACCACGGCGCCGTTACGGCTTGAAACTTTACAAAATTTTTAAAAGAACTTAGCCTGCTTCGATAGGAAAATTCTCACGCAAGTAGCTCAGCACCCCGACCAGATCGGCGATATCGATGCCTTCATTGTGTACGTGCTCCTTTAAGTCAAACAATTGCTCGGCTATATTTAGAGCGGCTATGACTGCGACGGTTGATGTGGGTGCTCCTGGATTTTTCTCGATAAGATCGTTGAGTAAAGAGTCTACATATGCTACTACTTTGAGTGCTTTTTCCTCGTTTTCCACGCGGAGCGGATATTCCCGGCCAAGGATGGTGACTCGTATGCTCTTCTTTTCCATCAGCGGCTCCGCGTTCAAAAGAGACTAAGTTGTTTGTCGATCCTGGCGATGAGCTCTTTTGCCACTTCCAACAAGCGGTTCTTCTCTCGCTCTTCAAAGGCGCTTGCATTCGTGGCCTCTCTCGCCGTTAACATTTTCTCGAGCTCGACAATGCGCGATTTCAGCTTGTCGACCTCGGCCGCCGATTTAGCGAGATTCTGCCTCAGTGACTCGTTCTCGCCCCGGATAACATTAACCGCATCGACGGCTCTTCTCACTTCATTCCACAACTCGCCGAGGAGTTGCTTCTTCATAGACAGCGTCGTCTGTTCGTCTGACGCTTCCGTGTTCATGCTCATCAGCTTTTTTGCTTTCTTAGTTCGGCGGAGAACTCACTTCGGAGAGACATCTCCGCCTTTTCGATGAACCTGGCAATATCGCCGTCGTTCAACGTCCGCTCTTCGCTTCCGAGAGCAACGGTGAACGCGATACTCTTTTTTCCTGCCGGTATGCCTTCTCCGGAATAAATATCGAACACAGAAATATCACGGAACATGTCGCCCGCGGCCGATTTGAGCGATTCCATCATCTTTGCCGCCGGCGTTTCGTCATTTACGATAAATGAAAGATCGAAAGATGCGAATGGGAATCTCGGTAAAGACCTGAACCTTCTTGCGTCCTTGCGGAGCGCCGTCAATCGGGAAAGATCAAGCTCGGCGAAGTAAACATCCTGCTCCACCGATTGTTTTCTCAGAGCCATCTCACTGACTCTCCCTCCATAACCTAGCTCCATCCCACTCACAATTAACTCTAACGATTGTTCGTATACTTTGGTAGTATCATAAGAAATAAAGTCCCAAGAGTCAAGCTTGAGGTATCGCAGGAGGCGTTCGACCTCTGACTTGAGGTCAAACATGTCGAAATTTGCCTCTTTCCTGTCGTACGACATCGGATCAGCTGTGCCTGAGAGCACAATCGAAATCCGTTCGGGTTCAAGGAAATTACCGACCGTTTGAGCGTCTTTCGCAATCCCATAGACACGTCCGATCTCGAAGAACTTCATGTTCTTCAACCCGTGCGAGAGGTTGAGCCGGACGCTTTCCAAAGCACCGGGAAGGAGCGACGTTCTCATCGCCGCCATGTCTTCGCTTATAGGATTAGCCAGTGAAACGAACGCGGGATCGTAAAATCCGGCCACGTCCGCCGGCTGGAGGGAATTCGTGATGATTTCGTTGAATCCTGCCCCTGCCAAAAACTCTTTGAGCCCATCGGTCGGGGATGGGTCACTGAATCGCGCATCGAAGAGATC
>JAJYGB010000500.1 GCA_021785235.1 Bacteroidota bacterium | reverse complement strand
ATCAAGAGAATCCAGCAGGAGACTACTCAGGTAGTGTTGGCAATGACCGAAGGGAACACGGAAGCCGAGAACGGAATGAAGCTTGCTGACAAGGCGGCGGACTCTCTCTCCGAAATAATTTCTTCTGTAAACGGCGTCGTCGGCATGATCAACCAGATTGCCGCAGCCGGAGAAGAACAATCCTCCGCCAGCGAGCAGATCTCACACAACGTCGAGAGCATTTCAACAGTGTCCAGCCATGTCTCAGCGGCAACGGTGGACCTCGCTCGGACGGCTGAAAATCTCAACCGCCTGACGGAACATCTGCGCGAACTTATCGAACGTTTCCATCTCGCTTCAAGCCTGGACGAGAGGAGTTCATTCGGAGTCAGGGAAAATGGCAAGATCGTTCCGCTCACAAAGGGCGCTTACAGGACCGAATCACATTCAAACGGTTCAAACTCAAACGGTTCCAGGAGGAAATGAGAAATGACCGCGGTTAGCAGCAACCAGTTGAACGAGACCATATACCAGCTGGTAAGCTTCGTCATTGAAAACGAGGAATTCGGCGTGGATATCCTGAAGGTACAGGAGATCATTCGTACCGTGGACATTACACGTGTTCCCAAATCACCCGAATTTGTCGAGGGGGTAATCAACCTTCGCGGTAAAATAGTACCGGTTATCGATCTCCGAAAAAGGTTCGGCATGGCGCGGAAAGACCGCGACAACGACACCAGGATAATCGTTGTCGAGCTTATCGACAAAGTCGTCGGCTTTCTCGTGGACAAAGTGAAGGAAGTAATACGAGTCGAGAAGACGGTTATCGAGCCCCCGCCGGAATTGACCACGAGCATCAATTCAAGCTACATCACCGGCGTGGCGAAGCTCCAGGACAGACTTCTCATACTACTCGATCTCAACAAAGTTCTCTCTTCCGACGAGCAAGAGAAGCTAGCGGAAGTCGAAATGGAAACGAATGCTTGAACAACATTTCATATGCTAAGTAAAAAGGAATCTGTTTAATCTCCTCAGCGAGGTGGGCAAAAGTGAAGTGGCTGTATAACACACATCTATCGACGCGCATATTCCTCACCTTTGGGACAGCGACGTTGGTTTTGATAGTCTCGGGCATCATAATCGGTAACGAGGTTAGCGATTATGCCTCAGTTGCGTCATCCGGGATCAGATCCGCGGCAAATGACGGCCGCGATCTCAATTATCTCTATACACTTTCGATTAAAGCCGCCGCTGAAGAAAAGCTTGTGCTATACGGCGTGGCAGAACCATCCAAGGCCCTGGAGTCGTCGGCAGACTTCACTGCCTTTCTTACAAAGGTAATCGCAAGGAATATGACAGGAGACCGAACGGCGCTCCGTTCAATTGAGACCCTCTGGAACAAAATCCGCTCGGCTGACCCCTCTTCCCTGAAGACTCTCAGGTTTAGGAATCCGGCGCGTTTCGTGTCAACCAGAGACAGCCTCCTTTCCGACTTTGCGGCAATGAACAACGAGTTATCCGGATTAAGCGGCCATGAGACACAGGAGGTCTTGCGCGCGGGTTTGGCTGGCGTCAACGCCGAGAGAACCATCAAAGACAGGATGTGGGCTGCAATCGGCGTTCTCATCCTGGCCACTGTCATCGCGAGCGTGCTGGCATACAGATCGCTTGTGAATCCTCTCAGGGCCCTTACCGGCGCGACGAAAGATATTTCGGAAGGCAAATGGGGCACACAGGTCGAGATAGAATCTAAGGATGAGTTTGGAGAGTTGGCGGCGGCGTTCAATGATATGTCTGTCGACATTGCCAAGTTGGTCAGCTATTTGAATCAAGTCGGAAATCCGGTTTATGCGGTTGACAAGGATTACACTATCCAGTTCGCGAATTCAGCCGCGCTAAAGGTAAGCCACAACAGTTACAAAGACGTCGTAGAGAAAAAGAAGTGTTACGAAGTCTTCAAGTTGCCCATCTGTAGAACAAGCGACTGCCCGGTTTCGAGGGCATGGAACAACCATTCGCAAATCTCCGGTGAATCAATCGCGGAGCTTGACGGAGTCGAAGCCCCTGTCCTGTACCATGCCTCCACTGTCACGGATTCGGCAGGTGAAACAATACGAGGCGTCGAGGTATTGACGAACATAACAGAGATCAAGGAGACATCGAAGAATCTACAGGAGCAGAAGTCTTACCTGACTGACAGCATAGCCATGCTGCTTGGTCAAATGGAAAAACTAGCTGACGGAGATTTGACGGTTCATGCCCCGGTGGAAAACGAAGACGAGATAGGCACGCTATTCAACGGCTTCAACGAGTCTGTGAAGAGTTTCAACATTTTAATCGAGCAGGTAGCCCGCGCAGTTGAGATGACAGCGGGTGCGTCGAACCAGATAAGCGTCTCCGCGGAGGAACTCGCGGCCAACGCCCAGGAGCAATCAACACAAGCCAATGAAGTCGCCGGCGCTATCGAAAGGCTGAGTGCCACCGCGGCACAAAATTCCACGAAAGCCGGCGAGGCCGTGGAGGTAGCGAGAGAGAATGGGGACGCGGCCCGGAATGGCGGAGCGATATTTGGGGAAACGGTTTCCAAGATGAGGAGCATCGCGGATGTAGTCCGCCAATCATCGAGTACGATTAACAGGCTCGGCGCCCTCGGGAGGCAAATCGGCGAAATCACTTCGGTCATAGAAGAGATAGCTGACCAGACAAACCTCCTCGCACTGAACGCCGCCATCGAGGCCGCAAGGGCGGGCGAAGGTGGAAGGGGCTTCGCCGTCGTCGCCGACGAGATAAGAAAGCTCGCCGAACGCACAACACAGGCAACGAAGAAAATTTCCTCCATAATAAAAGATGTTCAGGAAGGCACCGATAGCGCTGTCAACTCGATCGAACATGGGAACAGAGAAGTCGACGAGGGAATCAAGCTTGCGGATGCGGCAGGCGAATCATTAAACCGCGTGGTCCTAAGCGCGGAAGGAATCGTCGGGACACTTAGCCTGATCGCTTCCGCAAACCAGGAACAGGCCACCGCGAGCGAGCAGCTCTCACGGAGCATTATATCAATATCCGCCGTCTCTGCAGGATCAGCGAGCGAAATAGCCGCGATTGCGGGGGCCGCCGAAGAACTTAACGAACTGACCGAACGTCTTCAACATTTAACGACGAGGTTCAAAATGGGCAAGCATCGAGAAACAGTTCAGCAAGTATAATCTTGGAAACGAATAATAAAATGAAAGCAGAAGGACCATGTCGGGTATGACAGCAAAGCTGAAACTCACAACGAAAGTTGTCCTGGGTACATTGTTGGTCGCTGGGGGTTCCCTCGCGGCAGGATACGATCACGGCATTTCGATGATGGTAATTTCAGTCATAGGTTTCGTAGCCTTGGCATTCGTATTTGCGGCACGAGTTTCCTCCCAAATCAAAGCGCTTGACCAAGATGCGGAAAGGATTGCCGTAGGTGATTACGATGTAGAACCGCGCTCCGTGGCGGGGGCTGAACTTAAGTGTCTTGCGGCATCTTTGCATAAGATCGCATCCCATGTCAAGGATGAAGCCGCTATTTCACGAAGCATACAACTCAGCATCGAAAGCCCTCTTTTCATGGCCGACAGAGACACGAACCTGACTTTCATAAACAAAGCGGCATGTGAGCTGATGCGCGTGAAGGCCGCGGATGTCGTCGGGAAGATGAAAGTTCTTGAGTTGTTCGGCAGCGATCGCGCCACAAGGAGTGCGCTTCAAGGCCTGCCTCTTCCCGCTTACGAAGTCAATATTCGGAACAACGCAGGAGGGTCTATGCCGGTAATCGCGAGCTCGGGCCCCATTAGGAAGGCGAATGGTGAGATCGTGGGGGCATTTCTGACTTTCATAGACCTCAGGAAAAACATTGAACGGCAGAAGCGATACCTCGAAGAGCAGACGCGACCAATCGAAGAAGCAATCAGAGCCCTAGCGGCTGGAGATTTGACAACAAGCGTTGATATCGAAAAGGACGGCCAACTGTATGAGCTCGGGATGGAGGTCAACAGGACTATAGCTAGTCTCAGAGATACCCTTAGGCGGGTTTCCGATACTTCGGCCGCGGCTGCCACCGCTTCGTCCCAGATAAGCAGCTCGACTGAGGAACTCTCTGCGGGCGCTCAGGAACAGTCCAACCAGACGAGTGAAGTCGCGGCGGCAGTGGAAGAAATGACCAAGACGGTAATCGAGAATTCCAGGAACGCTACCCTGACTGCCGACATCGCGAAGAAGAACGGCGTCGTCGCAAATGAAGGGAGCAAGATCGTCGACCAGACGGTGCTCAAGATAAGAGAAATCGCCGAAGTGGTTCAAAACTCCGCCGCTACGGTGGAACGGCTCGGCTCTGCGACGCAGGAAATCGGAGAGATAGTGCTGGTCATAGACGATATCGCGGATCAGACCAATCTCCTCGCCCTCAACGCTGCTATCGAGGCCGCGAGAGCGGGAGAAGAAGGTCGAGGTTTCGCCGTTGTCGCTGACGAGGTGAAAAAGCTCGCGGAGCGGACAACGACAGCTACCAAACAAATCGCGGCGATGATTAAAAATGTCCAGGCTGAGGCAAGCGTGGCGGTCGCATCCATGAAGCGCGGAAACGTCGAAGTGGGGGAGGGGATAAGACTCGCGGACAAAGCGGGCGAATCACTAAAGAACATCGTGAGCAATACGGACAATGTCGTAGACATGATGATGCAGATCGCCGCCGCGAGCGAAGAACAGTCTTCGACCAGCGAACAAATCTCACAGAATGTGGAATCGATTTCGACGGTTTCGACAGAATCGGCAAAAGGGATTGCCCAGATAGCGATGGCGACAGAAGATCTAACCCGACTCACCGGAGAGTTACAAAGTCTCACCACAAATTTCAAATTCGACGAAAGCGGGAGATATCCTGGCAACCAGCCGATCAACCCGAATGCTACGCACGGGCAAAATGCGACAAAGGCCCAGTCCGCAAGGACAATGGTGCCCGCGTTTTCAACGCGAGGGATGCAAGTATTATGAGCCAACCGGAAGATGATCGCGGAGGTCGGACAAAAGTGGAAGTCGCAAGCACGCGCATCAAGCTTGACATATCTGGCGACTGCTACGAAACCTATGCAACCGCAGAGCAAAATGGGCTGGAATTGTCTGATATACAGGCGCTCCTGGAAGCCAACGGCATTGTCTACGGGGTCGATTCGAACGCCGCGCTCGCCGCAATCAAAAACGTCGGAGTGAGAACTCTGGTCGCGCGCGGCTCCAGGCATTCCGACGGTAACGATGGCTACTATAAGCCATTGGAGGCTCGTCCCCGCTCTGAAGGCGAAAAGAAACTTGAGATCACGAACGTCTACACTGAAGATACAATAGGCGAAATATACAAGCCTTCCTCCGGGATTGTCGGCGTAGATGTCTTCGGCAGAAAAGTGCAACCCAATGAAGGAAAGGCCTGCAACATATTCACGGGCCCAGAGATAAAACGCGTCGAGACTGAAACTAAGATAATCCTCGAAGCCGCGGCAGACGGCTACCTTAACGCGGGCCCCGCAAGTGTGGAGATAGTTCCACAACACATGGTACACGGTGATATCGACTATTCTGACGGCGAGCTGGAGTGTGCCGGCTCATTACACGTTACCGGCGACATAAAAGGAAGCGGCAGCCTGAGGATCCGTCATGACCTTCATGTCGAAGGATCTGTGGAGGACGCCAAGATTGTAGCTGGAGGGAACGTTACCGTTGAAGGAAGTTTCGTCGGCCGCGGCGATGGCCTGATTAGAGCTGCCGGAAATGTAGCGGTCAATGTCGTTTTAAACCAGATGATAGAGGCTGAAGGTTCGATAACTATAGGAAAAGAATGCGTGAACGCACATCTAATCGCCTCCGAGAAAATTATTGCCACTAATGCCACAATTATGGGAGGCACTGTGGCCGCCGGCGAAGCAATCGAAGCTCAAACGATCGGTGGAGAACATTATTCAACCACGAGGGTGAAAGTCGGCATTGCCGAACTCCAGAGGGAGAACGCGATCGCCATTGACCGAGAAATTCAGCTACAGTCAAAAGTTATCGATCAACTGAAGAACGACGTCTATATCCTGGTCAGGGAGAGAATCGACGGTAACAATTTTACTTACGAGAAAGTCGAGCAGCTCAAGCTCCTGCAGGAAAAACTCCGCCGCCAAAACGATCTGGTGAAGGAGCTTTCCGCGAAGAAGCAGGAATCGGTACTCGCGATGAGCCGCAAGAAATGCCCGAAACTGACGGTGCTCGGGATCA
>JAJYGB010000180.1 GCA_021785235.1 Bacteroidota bacterium | reverse complement strand
CAGATTGAATGCGAGCCGCCGAATTTCTATTTTTGATTATTAACACAATAATTGGAGCAGAAATTATATGAAGAAAAGATTGTTCACACCGGGGCCGACGCCTATTCCTGAGAGCGTGATGCTCACAATGGCGGAGCCGATAATTCATCATAGGAATCCTGAATTTGTTGAAATTCTTACCAGTGTAAATCAGAACCTGAAGTACCTCTTCCAGACCAAGAACGAAGTCCTAACGCTTACGAGCTCGGGAACGGGAGCGATGGAAGCGTGCATCGCGAACCTTCTCTCTCCGGGAGACAAGGCTGTTTTCGCGAACCTCGGGAAGTTCGGCGAACGCTGGGGCGAAATAATGAAAGCGTACGGAGTGGAGCCGGTTGAAATCAAGATTGAATGGGGAACAGCCCCTACGCCGGAATTGGTGCTCGACACGCTTCAGAAGAATCCCGGCGTGAAGGCCGTTTTCATAACCCACAGCGAGACGTCGACCGGCGTGTTCACGAACATAAAGGAGATTGCCGCGGCAGTTCATGCTAAGTATGACATAGCCGTTGTCGTCGACGGTATCACGTCGGTCGGTGCGCACGAGATGCGGTTTGACGAATGGGGACTGGACGTTATAGTCACTGGCTCGCAAAAGGGCCTCATGGTGCCTCCGGGACTCGCATTCGCCGCGCTGAGCGACCGGGCCAAGAAGATGCTCGAGACCTCAAAACTCCCGAAATACTATTTCAGCTTCAAGAAGGGTCTGAAGGCCCACGCCGGGAACGATACTCCGTTCACACCGGCGATCACGCTCGTCATCGGACTCGAGAAAGCCCTTCGGATGATCAAAGAAGAGACAGTCGAATCGATTTGGCTAAAACACAAGATCCTCTCGGAGGCGGTCAGGAACGGATGCGAGGCGATCGGTTTGAAACTATTCGGCTCCCCGGCGTCGCATGCGGTTACCGCGGTCAATGTCCCTGAAGGAGTCGAGTATTCCAAGTTTAATAAGATCCTCAAGCAGAAATACGGGATCACGACCGCGGGCGGACAGGATCACCTGAAAGGGAAAATCTTCCGGGTGTCGCATCTCGGTTACTACGACGAGGTCGATATAGTAGGCGTCGTTGCCGCTCTCGAGTGGACTCTTCAAGACCTGAATTTCAAATTCAAACCTGGAGTTGGTGTTACCGCCGTACAAGAAACCTTTGCGAAGTACGCAAAGGAAACGGCGGAGGCAGTTAAATGACCGCCGAAAATTATTATTATATGACGCCTGTCATCAGGCATCGGAAGGAGGTTGTTTGACGATGAAGGTATTGATAACCGATCCCATAGAACAGGTTTGCACAGACCTGCTCCAGAAGGAAGGTATCCAGGTCGATGCCAGGCCGGGTCTCCCCCCGGATGAGATAAAGAAAATTATCGGCAGCTACGACGCTTTGATCGTGAGAAGCGGGACGAAGGTGACGGCGGACATCATCGCCGAAGCGAAAGAGATGAAAGTCATAGGCCGTGCAGGTGCCGGTGTGGACAATATCGATGTTGGGGCCGCGACCCGTAAGGGTATCGTGGTTATGAACACGCCCGGCGGCAACACTATTTCCACCGCCGAACATACCATGGCTCTCATGTTGTCGATGGCGCGCAATGTCCCTCAGTCTTTCCATGATCTCCAGAACGGGAAGTGGGAGCGCAAGAAGTACATGGGGACGGAGCTGTGCGGGAAGACGCTCGGCGTTATCGGGCTCGGCAAAGTGGGAAGGGAAGTCGCGGCGAGGGCCAGGGCATTTGAAATGAACGTGATCGGATACGACCCGTTGCTTGCCGGTGAAGTCGCGTCGAAGCTCGGGCTCGAAACCGTTTCGCTGGACGACATTTACAAGAGGTCGGATTTCATAACTGTTCATACGCCTCTGACGGAAGAGACGCGGGGAATTCTCGGAGAGAAGTCTTTCGCACTGTGCAAACGTGGAGTCCGCGTCATTAACTGTGCGAGGGGTGGGATTATTGACGAACAGGCGCTTCTCAAGGCGCTCGAGAGCGGCCAGGTTGCCGGCGCTGCGTTCGACGTTTTCGTGAAGGAACCTCCGGTCGACAATCCCCTCCTGAAGCATCCGAAGGTTGTGGCTACTCCGCATCTCGGAGCTTCGACGGAAGAGGCGCAGGAGAAAGTCGCGAAGCAGATCGGCGAGCAGCTGGTTGACTTCTTCAAGGGAAGAGGCATCGCCGGGGCCGTCAATATCATAGACTACCAGACGGCTGTGAGCGACGAACTACGTGCTTATCTTGTGCTTGCCGAGAAGATTGGTTCGCTCCATGCTCAACTGCTGAATGGGAAAGTCAAGTCGATAACGGCCTCTTACCGCGGAGCCCTGCTACAGAAATCGTCCGAGCTCCTTTCGACCGCCGTGCTCAAAGGACTTCTGGACAAGATGATGTATGCTCCGGTGAACTTCGTCAACGCTTCCGTCCTCGCCAAGGAGATGGGTATATCCGTGAGTGAGATGAAGGAGCAGGATGGTGAACACTATTCACAACTCCTGACCATAACAATGCAAACCGACAAGGAAGAGCGGTCCATTTCAGGAACGGTCTTCGGTCAAAACGAAATGAGAATTGTCGGTATGGACCGTTTCCACTTCGAGATAGTACCGGAAGGGCATCTGATGTTCTACTCTAATCTTGATCGTCCTGGTATGTTGGCTGCTGTGGGAAGCCTGCTTGCCGCCTCAAAGATAAACATCGCCGGCATGTCGCTCGGCAGGTCTGCCCCCGGCGAGAAGGCTATAACTGTGATGAGCGTAGACAGTGACATCCCGGCGTCTGTATTGAAGGAAATATCGAAAATCGAAGGAGTCTTTGAGGTCAAGACTGCAAAGCTGTGATGGGAAGCCTTGCGAAGGTCGCAGGTACGGAAGTGATCCCATGCCGGTCACGGAATCAGGGATCTTCGCAAGGTTGTTTGCTTAAGGCTGAGGGTGCGGAAAATAAGGGGATATCCCTAATTTCTGCTTGACAAAGCAAATGAAGGACGTTATATTTCAGCGAAATTCATGTCAAAAGTCGTGCTAAGTAAGTACTTCGTTTTAGTAAGTAGTTGATTTTGCGAAGGAGTATTGTGATCAATACTCCTTCGCCTATTTTTGTCGTGTGAAGTTCGCGGTCGTGCGCGGTTCGAACTCGTACAAAAATTAGGAGGCATCTTGCGGGTTGCTACGGGCAATGGCTCCCCCGCTCTTTTTCATTTATCGCTTCGAGTCAAAACACAGACGCGGGGAGAGGTGTGTCTTCTCTTCCTCCGTCCATCCGTGAATATAGAGACGCGATGGGGAGAGCCGCTGCCGGCGACTTATCGCGACCTCAATCGGGCTTCCATTCATTCATTTCTCTTTCACCATCCAGCTAATTCCATACCCAAGGAGGTATTATGAAGAGAAGGAGAACACAAATCACAAATCGCAAGGAGGCATTCAAATGAAAAATCTCCCGCTTGCTTCGTTGCTTGCTTTATGTTTCCTTTCGTTTGCAGCTGGGTCGGCGATGGCGCAGACCGGCACGATCAAGGGAAAGATTACTGACAAGCAGACCGGCGAGACACTGCCCGGTGCAACGATCGTAGTAGAAGGTACTGCTCACGGTGCAGCGGCCGACGTAAACGGCAACTACACCATAGAGAGCGTACCAACCGGAAGGTATCAGCTGGTCGCCAGATATATTGGCTACCAGAGTGAAACGTACACTGTCCAGGTCAGCGACGGTCAGACGACGACAGTAAACTTTGAACTTGCCCCCAGCGGTTACACGACGAACCCCGTCGTCGTAACGGCGATAGGCACGCAGGAATCACGTGCCCGTGTCGGTACCGCGGTATCGTCGGTTGCCGGACAGTCACTGGTACTGTCGGGTTCAAACGATGTAATTTCAGGTCTTGCCGGAAAAGCTCCGGGTGTGTACACGACTGAGACAAGCGGAGATCCCGGATCGGCGACGAGGATCGTGCTGCGCGGTATCCGTTCGCTACAGGGCGACAACCAGCCACTGGTCGTCGTAGACGGCGAGCCGGTATTCAGCGGGGCGGTCGGAATTTATAACCAGGGTACCACGGGTGTTGTAGCGCTCAACGGTATTACGAACGTCGGTGGCGTTTCAGCAATGTCGGTGTTGAACAGCATTAACCCCCAGGACATCGCGTCTGTCGAAATCTACAAAGGACCTTCGGCGGCTGCTATCTGGGGATCGCAGGGCGCTAACGGCGTTATAGTGATAACCACCAAGAGCGGTTCGTTTACCCCCGGCAAGAAAGTTAACATCTCGCTGAGGAGCAATGTTCAGGTCGATAATCTCCTGAGAGAATTCCCCACGCAGAGTGAATACGGCCAGGGCGCGAACGGTGCCTACATGTGGAACTCCTCTTTCAGTTGGGGAGACAAGATCTCGTTGCGTTCCGGCGGGGCGGACGTTCGTTCGTACAACTACGCCTACGCTCCTATCACAGCTAAGAATTCAAAGACGGTATACGATCATGCAGGCGAGCTTTTCAGCCAGTCGATTTCCCAGGAATATGGCGCGACCATTACCGGTGGCGATCAGACCGGCAATTTCTATCTGGATATCGATCATCTGGGACAGAATGGCGTTGTGAAGGCAAACTCGACTTATGACAGGACTTCGATCAGGACGTCGGTGACACGCACATTCGCGCAGGGATTGACCGTCGACCTCAACGCGGCCTACATCAACAGCAGTTCGGATCGCATACAGCAGGGATCCAACATCTCGGGCCTGCTCCTCGGTGCTTATCGCACGGCGCCTGACTTCAACAATCTTCCTTATCTCGTGAACTATGTATCTCCGACGGGTGCCGTGACACCAGGTGTCCAGAGGACATACAGGAACGGCGCTGGAGATCCAACAAAGGGGATGGGTTATGATAACCCCTTCTTCAGTGTCTACATGAACCCGACAACTATTCAGCTCGATCATTTGACAGGGTCCGGATCAATTTCCTACGATCCTCTTACCTGGCTGAATTTGACCTACAAGGCCGGCGTGGATTACATCACCGACCGCGATAACGCAGTCCTCGCACCATATGATGCATCACAGAAACTCGGACAGCTAGTTCGCAACGTCAACACATCGTATATGGTGAATACGGATTTGTTGGGGCGCGCGACGCATGCGTTCTCTGAAGAATTCACTTCAACGTTGTTGGTGGGCTTCCATCTTGACAATGCGCAGTATGACAATACCGGTATAGTAGGTACGACCTTCATTATACCGACGGCTCCCCCGACACTTGGGAATGCAGCGAGCTACGCCCCGGGCGAGACGGAAGTTATCACACGGAATGCTGCGCTATATGGACAGTTGAACTTGAACTTCTTTCACCAGTTGTTCTTCACACTATCCGGACGTGACGAAAGCTCGTCGACATACGGTCCGGAGGCAGCATCGTTGTTCTTCTATCCGTCGGCCAGTGTTGCATGGGAATTCACGCAACTTCCCATATTCAGGGACAACTCCATACTTACCTATGGTAAGTTAAGGGCTGCTTACGGTGAAGCTGCCGTTCAGCCACCGGCATACTCCACCAGCACATATGTGTTTGCGAATCCTATTATCGGCAACGGTTGGGGCCCCGGAATAGGGCTTCAGTATTACGGCGGCGGAGTTGTTAGTTCTGCAACACTCGGCAACGCGAAACTTGGTCCCGAGAAGACGACTGAGTCTGAATTCGGCGTTGATATGAGACTTCTCGACGATCGCGTTTCCATGAGTCTGACGGCATATCATGACATTACGACTGATGCAATCCTCGGCCTGAATGTCGCGCCGTCTTCCGGCTTCTCGGCGATAAATGCAAACGCCGCAAAAATGAGCAACGTAGGTTACGAGGCTCAATTGACCGTCGAATGGCTGAGATTTGGATCCTTCTCATGGCAGACGATCGGGAACTGGTCCACGAACCACAACGTGGTTTACGACCTTTCCGGCGTTGAGAACGTATTCCTTGCCGGGTTCACGGATCCCGCCTCCGAGGCGATCCTTGGCCAGGCAGTCGGAGTACTATACGGTACACGCTGGGAGCGAAACGCCAACGGATCACTCGCTCTTGACGCGAACGGATTCCCTGTCGGCCTCGCTGCGACCCCCGGCGTGATTGGCGATCCGAATCCCAAGTACAGAGCCAGCGTAATAAACACATTCCGCCTGCAACGCTTCACGTTGAGCTTCAGTTTCGACTGGAAGGTTGGAGGACAAGTTTGGAAC
>JAJYGB010000076.1 GCA_021785235.1 Bacteroidota bacterium | reverse complement strand
CAGCGCGTCTGTAGATCTGTCGCCGTTCAGCTTGACGTAGATTGTATTAAGCATTCCTCTGGTGACAGGCATGAGGTGGGGTGAGAAGATTATTCGGAGATCAGACCCGGCGACTTTCTTCAGCTCCTGCTCGATCTCTCCAGTATGCCTGTGCACGTACCCTATGTTGTAAGGAGATACGTTCTCGTTGACCTCGGCAAACAGAAGTCGCACCTCCGGTTTGCGGCCTGCCCCCGTGACACCCGATTTGGCATCGATGATTATTGGTTCGGAAAGATCGATAAGCTTTTCCCTCAACAGGGGATAGACTCCCAATATAGTGGCAGTAGGGTAGCAGCCGGGGTTTGCCACAAACCTGGCATTGCGTATCGCGGCGCGGTTTATCTCAGTCAGCCCGTAAACAAAGTCGTCGAGGAAATCCGGGCTCGTATGTTTCCGGCCGTACCATTTCTCATACTCTTCGGCGTCATCGAAGCGGTAGTCGGCGCTGAGGTCGACTATCTTTATCGTGCCCGACGCCGCGGTGATCTCTTCGACCACGCTCTTCGCCGCCCCGTGTGGAAGCGACAGGAACACTGCGTCCAGATCTTTTACCTTGACCTCTTCGTTCTTCCTGATCATGAGATCGTCCGTCGTGGGGAAGATATCGCTCAGTCTTTTTCCGGCTGACGACTCTGCAGTGATGTACTTGATCTCTACCCGGCTGTGGCGGCTGAGGATCCGGTAGAGTTCATAGCCAGCGTACCCGGACGCGCCGTATATCGCCACACGTATTCTGTCACTCATTTTCAAGACCAAATTCCTTGTGAAGGACCGCAACGGCCTTCTTCATATCGTGCTCGCTCAAGACGACGGAGATCTTGATCTCGCTGGTCGAGATCAATTGTATGTTTATTCCCGCGTCCGCCAAATATTTGAACATTCTCGCGGCAACACCGGAGTGGGTTCGCATCCCGACTCCGACCACGGACACCTTTGAGACTCTGTCGTCGCCGACGACATACGTTGCCTTCTTTTGCTTGACTAGCTCCTGAAGTATCATAATTGCCCTCTCATAGTCGGCGCGCGGCACGGTGAAACTCATGTCTGTAAAGCCGTCGCTGCTCGCGCTCTGGATTATCATGTCGACGACAATCTCTGCCTCGGCCAGGGGCGCAAAAATGCTGTGCGCTATCCCGGGCTTGTCGGATACGTGCAGCACCGTGATCTTGGCTTCGTTCTTATCGTATGATATCCCGGTAACTACTACGCTCTCCATGTCGAGCGTTTCATTGACTACCATTGTTCCCTCGCTATCGTTAAAACTGCTTCTCACGTGAATAGGTATGTCGAACTTCATTCCAAAGAGCACAGACCTTGTCTGGAGCACCTTAGCACCCGAACTTGCGAGCTCGAACATTTCCTCGAAACTTATCTTTTTGATCTTCCTGGCCTCTGGGACGATGTTCGGGTCGGTGGTGTAAACACCGTCTACGTCCGTATAGATTTCGCAAACGAGCCCGTTCCTGGCGTGCGGTTTCAGGGCTGCGGCGATGGCTACCGCAGTCGTGTCCGATCCTCCGCGCCCGAGAGTTGTAATGTCGCCCTTCTCATCGATCCCCTGAAAACCGGCAACGATTGCTATGGCCCCCTCTTTCAGGACGCTCGTGAGTTTCTGAGCATCGATACGCTTGATGTGCGCCTTCGTGTACGCGGAGTCCGTCACAAGCCTTACCTGATGGTTCTGAAGTGAGCGCGCCTTGTAGCCCATTGAGATAAGCGCCATCGAGAGAAGGGCTGTCGAGACCTGCTCGCCCGTCGAAAGGAGGACGTCCATTTCGCGTGGGTCGGGGGAGTGGACCGCTGATTTGGCTAGGTCGATAAGGCGGTTTGTTTCTCCTGCCATGGCGCTCACGACGACAACCACGTCGTGTCCAGCTCTTTTTGCGCGCGCGACCCGCTCGGCCACGTTGTGAATTCTATCGATTGTCCCGACGGATGTCCCGCCGAATTTCTGTACAATAAGCATCAGCTTTTCTTGTCGTAATTATTTTATGTTCATCAAATTCAGTACGTCTGATAAAACGGGCTTTGCTCTGAGCGGAGGAGGTATATCGCGCGAAGCCGTGTCCGGATCTTTCAACCCGTTCCCCGTGAGGGTGCAGACTACGGTGTCTTTGCCGGTGAAGTAATTTCCGGCTATGAGCTTCTTCAACCCGGCGACTGAGGAAGCGGATGCCGGCTCGCAGAATATTCCTTCGGTCGACGCGATGAGTCTCTGTGCCGAAAGTATCTCTTCATCGGTTACGATTTCGATCTGGCCGTCTGACTCTTCAAGAGCCTGGACGGCCTGCTTCCAGCTGGCCGGATTGCCGATGCGTATCGCCGTGGCGACAGTTTCAGGATGTTCGACGATCTTTCCCCGCACAATGGGGGCGGCGCCTTCTGCCTGGAAGCCGAGCATTCTGGGTAAGGAGGTGCCGTGTTTGGCTCCCCATTCCACGTATCCTTTCCAATATGCCGTGATGTTTCCCGCATTGCCGACGGGGAGGGAGTGATGTGTCGGCGCCTTGCCGAGGGTCTCGATTATTTCAAACGATGCCGTCTTCTGGCCCTCAATTCTGTAAGGGTTTATGGAATTCACTATAACAACTTTTGTCTTCTCACCGATTTCGCGTACTACTCGTAACGCGTCATCAAAATTCCCATCGATCTCAATTACTTTCGCGCCGTAGATGAGCGCCTGAGCCAGCTTGCCAACGGCGATTTTCCCTTTAGGGAGGACGACGTAGGCGTTCAACCCGGCTTTCGCGGCGTACGCCGCGGCCGACGCCGAAGTGTTGCCCGTCGAGGCGCAAATGACCGCATCGGCATTGTCGAACACAGCCTTAGTTATGGCTACTGTCATGCCGCGGTCTTTGAAGGAGCCGGTCGGATTTGCACCTTCGAATTTCAGGAATATCTTGCACGGAGCGTGGAGTTGGCTCCTGAGGTTGTCGGCCTCGATGAGTGGCGTGTTACCTTCCAGGAGAGTCGTCGGCTCCGCTTCCATGGGGAGCGGGAGATATTCGGAATATCTGGATATGACACCTGAATAATTCATCTGTCAGATTGTACCTGTTTAATAAGATAAACCAATTTCGGGATAAATTACGTTCGTGAGTGGATCCATTTTGAGTGCCGGGATGGGATCAAAATGTCAGCACGATCTTTCCGAAATGCTTCCTGGCCTCGATTATCTCGTGAGCCTTCCGCACCTCGGTGAACGGCATCTTCCTGTCGATTACCGCCTTGAATTTCTTCCTGCTCATAAGGTCCAGCATGGTAAGAAGGAGACTCTTGCTCCCCATCGTGCTTCCGCATATCGTAATCTGTCTCGAGAAGACATAGCGGAGGTCGGTGACAACTTCCGGCCCTGTTGTGGCGCCGCATGTGACTATTCTGCCGCCGCGTTTAGCCGAGAGTATGCTGTCACTCCATGTGGCCTGACCCGTGTGCTCGAACACTACGTCCACGCCGCGTTTTCCCGTCAGTCTCCTGACTCCGTCCGATATCTTCTCGGTGCTGTAGTTTATCACTTCATCGGCACCCATGGCCATCGCCTTTTCGAGTTTTTCCGGTGAGCCCACTACTGCGATAACGCGCGCGTTATGGAGCTTAGCGATCTGGATTGCTGCCGTCCCCACTCCGCTGCTAGCACCCATGACAAGTACGTAGTCGAGTGGCTGCACTTTCACTTTCTCGACGAGCATCTGGTAAGCAGTTATGAAGACGAGTGAGGAAGCTGCGGCCTCCTCAAAAGACACGCCGTCCGGGAGCTTTACAATATTGTCGCGTCTCGCAGCCACGAGTTCGGCGTCGGTGCCGTCGCAATGCTCGCCTAAAATCTTGTATTCGCGGCAAAGATTGTCATGGCCGGATAGGCACTCCTCGCACCTGCCGCACGATGTCGCGGGAGAAATCAGGACGCGGTCACCCACCTTCAAGTCCGTTATGTCACTTCCGACTTCCGCGACGATTCCCGCGCCGTCTGAGCCGAGTACCATCGGCAAGGGAAGGGAGACATTCCGCATGCCCCCGCGAACCCAGATATCCAGATGATTTACCGACGTCGCCGCGATCTTTACGACGGCTTCGTTGGCTTTGGGGGCCGGTTCCGGGATCTCATCTATAACGATTTTCTCCGTCCCGCCGTGCTCGTGAACGCGCAGAGATTTCACTTCAACCTACTAGCACCGAGCCGCCGTTAACGTTCAGTATTTCCCCCGTAATGTGGCTGGCGAGGTCGGACGCCAGGAAGAGGATCGGTCCGGCTATATCGCTACCGGTAGGGATCCTGCCGAGTGGAATAGTTCCGAGAACTTGCCGTCTATACGCCGGTTCGTTCAGCGCCTCGGCGCTCATGTCGGTATCTACCCAGCCTGGCGCAACACTGTTCACTCTGATATTGAACTGGCCGAGCTCAGTAGATAGACTCTTCGTGAATGAGATAACTCCGCCTTTGGATGCTGCGTAGTGTGAGTGGAGTGCCTCGCCGCGCTGGCCGGCGGTCGATGAAAGATTGATTATCGATCCTCCGCCTTGTTTCTTCATTATGGGGATTACGTAATGGCAGAAGAGGAATGTGCCTTTTAGGTTAATGTCCATTGTGTGGTCCCAGACGCTCTCCTTCATCGTGTCAACTTCGCCGTACGTCCATACCCCGGCGTTATTAACAAGGATGTCTATCCTGCCGAATTCTTTGTAGGCATCGTGGACGATACTCTTTACGACGTCGTTCTTGCTGTTGTCGCCTTTGTAGGCCGAGCCTTTCCTCCCGAGTTTCTTAATCTCGTTGACAACTTCTTTTGCTTTCGCGTCGCTGCCTTGATAAGTGATTGCGACATCCGCTCCGGCTTTCGCGAATAGAATCGCCGTCGCGGCACCGATACCTCTTGAACCTCCAGTTATTAAGACAACTTTTCCGGTTAAATCTATCATTTCCTTTTCCGAATTGATTTAATTTGTAATTGAAAATAAACAAGAGCTGTTATTGTTTCAATAATTCCGCGCCATTTGTTTAACGGGAACCGGTTCTCTTGTTGTCACAGGCGTCGGTGGGAGGCGAATCCCGTTGGATATAACTCCAAACAGCGTTAAATTCATTGAAAAATGATATCAGAAAGGTTCCCCGCTACCAAAATTCCGCAGAGCCAGTTCCGTATTCTCGTGCAACAGTTCGAAGGGTCGATGAGATTCGCGAGCGGCGCGACGCGGCATGTCTACCGGAAGGCGCTCGACCAACTCGTCGCCTTCGCGAAGGGGAACTCTTTTAAGTTTACTCCCGATGACTTCAGCCAATTCAGGTTGTGGCTTCTTAACGGCAGGAAACTATCGAACAACACGGTTAACACCTACATGACCGCATCGCGAAGGTTCTGCGAGTTCCTTGTGGACATGGGTGTCCTTCAGAAGAATCCGGCCTGGAGCGTTCACGGTTCGGCTCAGACCTTCAAGATCATGGGGGTGTCGCTCTCCGAAGTGACCGAGGCGATATCGAAGATCGACAGGACTTCGCTTCTCGGCAAGAGGGATTACGCATTCGCGTCTGTGATTTTCGAATGCGGCACGACAATTTCGGAGCTGATCAACGCCGATCTGGGCGACCTCAAGAGAAAAGGTGAAGCCGTAGAGTTGTGGGTGAAGCCAAAGGGAATGCGTGGGAGATACGAGGTTATCAGGGTTACAACCCCTGCGAGCGCGGCTTTATACGACTATATAGATGCCCGCGGCGACGTGGGGGCAGACTACGCACTGTTTACAACCGTCCGCGCCGGAAGGTCAACGAAAACGAGAATTTCCTTCCGGGGAGCCAGAGCAGCCATGAGAAAGCGTCTCAGGATCGACGAGCAAAGAGCGCTCAGGCTTGACTCGCTGAGAACGTATTGCGCGGTGCGGCTCATGAAACAGGGAAGGACATCCGAAGAAATCAGATCCTTCATGCGATTCAAAAGTAACATGCCTTTCAGAAAAATTATGGCCAACTCCAAAGCTACGGCAGAGAAAAGATGAGATACGATTTTACTTCAATTGAAACAAAATGGCGGAAATACTGGGAAGAGAACAAGGTCTACCACCTCGATTTCAACGACCCCAGGGACAAGCTGTACTGTCTCGTAATGTTCCTTTATCCCAGCGCCGACAGACTTCATATCGGGCACTGGTATAATTTCGCGCCAACCGATACCTGGGCGCGGTTCAAACGCTTGAACGGCTTCAACGTGTTCGAGCCGATGGGATATGAC
>JAJYGB010000246.1 GCA_021785235.1 Bacteroidota bacterium | reverse complement strand
TCGTAATATTGACCGAGATGGGACAGTAGTATCACAACGCTGCATCCGTGGTTCTTCAATGAATCCACCATCGCCGCCGCAGTCAGGACAAAATTCGTGTCGACGAAGATAGGTGCCGGCTGAGACAGGAGGTTCGTTTCGGGGGTAGTCAATCCGAAGATGCCTACCTTCAACGTACCGAATTGCTTAATCGTGAATGGCACGACGACATTCTTCAACGCCACGGAGGTGTCGGTTGGATATATGAGGTTTGCCGAGAGGATCGGAAAGAGCCCGACGCTCGCGGAAACAGATGCAAGAGCTCCCTCGGTAGCGGCGGGCGTAAGATCGAATTCATGATTCCCTAGGGTCAACGCATCCAGGCCGAGATTTCTCAGTATGGTCAATTCCGGAACTCCGAAGGTCGCATTGTAAACAGGATCGCCTATTGAATAGTCGCCCGCGTGCAGGAAGAGCACATTCTTCTCGCTTGCCTTTACACTCGCCACCTCCGTCGCCAGCCTGGCGATCCCTCCGACGGTTCCGGATAAGTCTGCATTTCGGGGGCCGAGAGGAGCAATGCAGGAGTGTGTGTCGTTGATGTGAAGGACGGTTATCGTGTCTGTCTGGGCCATTGCCGTTCCTGACGACAATGCGATAACCAACAAAAGACGGTACAATATTTTCGTGATCATCTCTTTCTCCTTTTGTGACTGGAAAGTGTCATCTCTTGGATCTCGTGGTGATTTCATCTTTCGCTCCTCGATTGGTTATTCTGCAGAGGCTCGCCGCTTGAGAACGGCGCATCGCGGCAGGCGGTCGTGTTGACATACCACTGTGCACGCGTGGTCGAGAAGGCCGTGGAAATCAATAGAGCAACCGGGAGAATGTATCGGACAACGTTCGTGTCGAAACCCGGCAATTTTAGCGGGATTCCATGCAAATCGGCCGTTTCCGGCATATTTCTGATTCCGTGCTTCATGTTCGTGTCACAACTTGTGCGGCGGCGGATGATTTCTTGTCAACGACTTGTAAGCATTTTGTAGAAGAATGGTCAGCCGTCGGCGGCCTGGTTTCTCTCTTCAGTTCCCCGTCTTCGATGCGAAAGATGTCGTCCGCATACTCGATCAATCTCAAATCATGGCTGGCCGCTATGACACACCTGTTTTCTTCCTTTGCTATCGAGCGAAGAATTTTTATGATCTCGAAACCCTGTTTCGAGTCGAGAGATGCGGTGGGTTCGTCTGCGAGAAGAAGCTGTGGGTTGTTCACACAAGCCCTGGCGATGGCCACCCGCTGTTTCTCACCCTGACTCAGATTCGAAGGAAACCGGTCGGCGAGATGTAGAATTCCGACACGTTCCAACGAGTCCTTCGCTAAAGTACGCGCGCCGTCCCTGCGCGCAAACTCAGCGACAATAGCCACGTTGTCCCTGACGGTGAGCCAGTCAAGGAGAAGGAAATTCTGGAAAACGAATCCGATCCTCATTGCCCTGAAAAGTTGGAGCTGTGACGGCCGGAGGCGTGCGAGCTCAGTGTCGAAGACCTTGACTTCTCCGGAAGTCGGCTCGGTGAATCCAGCGATGAGGGAAAGCAGCGTGGTCTTGCCGCTCCCGCTCGGACCGAGCATTAATGCGAGCCGGCCGCGCCTGAATTCCGCCGACGCGTTGTCGAGTGCGTGTACGGTGCCGCCATCTTCGCGGTACGCCTTGGACACACTTTGGAGTATGACAGATTGACATTGGTCCGAAGGATTCATTCAAATGCCTCCAGAGGATATATCCTCTTCAACTTCCGGAAGGATATGAGGGAGCTGAGGATCCCGATTACCACGGCGATGGAAAGAACCGCGAGTATGTGCAGAAGATCCGTCTCCGTGCTGAGTTCGGGAAAAACGTTCTCCAGAAATGCCGCTGAGGGGAAGAAGAGAAATAGTGAGATTATGCTTCCGGAAAGAGATAGCAGCATTGCCTGACCTGTAATGAGGCTCGGAAGAAAGGAGGGCGGAGAACCCAGTATCATTACCACCGCAAAATCCTTTCGGCTCTCGGAAATGTTCATTATCAGAATTGCGGTCAAGATGACCGCGAGAACGAACGCTGAAATCGCGGATACGATCAGGAGAATCGGAAGAAAGCCCGCCCGCATCTCACGCAGATTATTATCCAGGAACTTATCCTGTTCGAAAATCTCGATGCCGGGGACGTCTTCCCGGATGCGCTTTCCGATTGAGACACGATCCTGCGGGTTCGAAAGGCGGACCAGATAACACGATACGATGTTCGGGTAGCCGAGTGTCAGGCGTGCCTGTTCGAGAGTGGTGAAGGCATACTGGATAACGAACATATTTGTCCCGGCCGAGATGCCGACTACTTTCAATGTCTCTCTGTGAATGGTTACCTCATCCCCGGCATGTATGCCTTCCTTCAGAGCGAAGGATTTGTCGAGGACGATCTCGCCGGCTTTTTCTATGTTCCTTCCGGAAACGATTTGCGGCGGACCGCCGAGAGTATCCTGCGGATTGAAACCAACAATGTATATGGTCGATGACCGGCCGTTAGCTTCGGCCTGCGCAAGAACGAAAAGCACCGGCGCAACATGCGAGACCCCGGGAATTTGTTTAAGTGCATCACCGTGCGCCGATAGCAAAATTGATGAACCGCGCATGATGTTCATCGCCCCTTCCTGAAGCACCCAGAAGTCGGCTTTGTTGTGTCTTATGTAACTCATCGATCCGACCTCCACGCCGTTGTAGACCGAAAGCAGAAATAATATGAGCATGGAACAGAGTGCACCCGCACCGATCGTAAATGCCGTTCTGAACGGCTGCTTGCGGAGAGACATGATTGAATATTTCATTGCCGGAGTCATTCGCCAGTTACGCAAAAGCGGGAACCTCGGTCAAGATTCCGGCACGAAGTCTGCCGAAAATGTCCTGCAAAGATTCCCCGGTGACCGTTATGCCATGGTTCTTGAGGCCGACAACCGTTCGCGCGGGAGTACCCGTCATCGAAAGTAGCGCTGCGACTTCCTTTGCTATCTCCACGGTCCCGCATGGAAAATTCTGGCGCGTGCACACGATATCCTTCATCCAGGCGTGGACATGAACGATTGCGCCCACCTCCGGAAAAGTCTTGTAGATCATCGCATGCTCGACGGCGTCCACCGAAACTCTGGCTTTCGGGTCGTAGCCCGGCGGAACGGAGACAATCGCAGCTCCTCTTTCGAAATCGAAGTCCTTCACCAAAAGTATATCTTTTCCCACTTTTGACAGGGTAGATTTGTTCACGCCTCTGCCCGTCATCCAGTAGGTGTAGCTGCCGAGCTCCGGGATCATTTCTCTGGCGCTCATGTTGCCGTAACTCAGGCCGGTCATCCCGAAAAGTCTGTACAGGTGTTCCATGTCTTCCGAAGGCAGCAGCTCTCGGAGCGGGAAGGGCGCGGGGAGAACACCGAGATTGTTCAGCTCCGCCGCGTATTTCTTTATCTCATCTACCACCGGTGAAGATTGCCGGTATTGTTCCGGAAGATCTGTCGTCATTATGTTTTCCGAAGCAAAATGTGCCGAAGCTATAGGGAGGATGCTTTTGTAAACCCGGTCAGGATCGAACGCATAATGGTAATAGCCGGCTTCGGGTGTTGTGAAGTAGCATTCCGGTATTCCACCGGTTCCCTCTCGCCGGAATCCGTCGGCAGCCACCGCGCATATGCAGAGATTGGAGAGTGAACGGATGAGAGTCGTGTAACAGAGAGCGCGGAGCTGTCCGTTGAGATCAGGCGCGCTCGCTATCGTGATGACAAAAATATCCTTCGACTTCCGGTGGAAGGGCTTTGTGCAGTCGGCGTCTGCAAGGTTAAGAACGAAACTGACCTCCGACAGGTCATCCGATAATTCCGCGCCATTTTCGATGAATTTGCGTATGACTTCGGCTGCGATTGAATCCCGCAAACGGTCTGTTCCGTCTTTTACTACCGCGAATTTCATTTCCATTACCTCCCTTGTAGTCATTTCTTTCCATGAAATCTCTCGATACTGAGTCGTCGAATGTCTCGCTTCTGCGGAGGAGTCTTGTCCTCCCGCCGTCTATGGCAACTATCGCAGGTCTGTAGAATCCGAACGACGATTCAAGCGCGGTGAAGTAGGCGCCGCTGTCCATTACCGCAAGCACTTCACCGGGCATGATATCCGGCATCCGTTTGTTTTTATAGACGACGTCGCCCGAGAAACACGCCGGTCCTATTATGTTCACAAGCTGTTTTCGCTGACGCGTCGCGCCGCTGCAAGGAAATATCTCATGATATTCGTAGAACGTCGGCATCGTGACCGTCCCGAGTCCGCCGTCAGTGATGAGCCATGTTCGTTTGCCCGCTCTGTGCTTCACGTAGTGGACCCGCAGGAGGAGGACCTGGTTCTGGCTCGTGATCGACCTGCCGGGCTCGAAAATCAACTCCGGAATTACGCCGGCTCCGATGCCGATCCTGACTGCCTCGGCAATTTTCCTGAAATATTCAGTCAGCGGACCGCTCGACTTCCCGAAACGCGGAAGGATTCCGAAGGATTGATACAGCAACATTTCGGAGTCGGTCATCTCGCGCGAGGTGGGCGAAGGAAAGCCCCCGCCGATATCCAGGACTTTCAACTCAAACCCTTTTCTCCGGGCCAACCCGTGAAGGTATGACAGGCAACTCAGCGCGCGCGCGTGGTCGCCGCTTCTCCTTATTCCTGTCCCGATATGGATGTGGAAGCCGTGGAAGTCGACATATCTGAAGTCCGCTACCAAGTCCAATGCCTCTTCAACTTCTCCGCCGACAAGGTCCACGCCGAACGGGCTGGTTTTTCTGCTTGCCGCGATGGAGCCGCGATTTATTCTTCCAGGCCTGAAACCTGGATTCACGCGCAGAAGGATATTTGTCCTCTTTCTGATTTCTCTGCTGATTCCGTCTATTCGTATGAGCTCTTCTGCAGAGTCGACAATGATGAACCTGACGGCGGATTGAACACATCGCGCCAGGAACTCGCGAGTTTTGCACGGGCCGTTGACGATGATTTCTTTCGGCTCATAACCGAGTCTGAGCGCGAGTGTCAACTCATATTCGCTCATAACCTCGGCCTTTAATCCCGCCCCACGGATCAGCTCCACTATCCCCGGCACGGAATTGGACTTGAAAGCAAAGTGCACAGAGACGGGTCCGGGATAAGAATTCTTTGCCTCGTCGACAAACTTTTGCGCATCTCTCACCAATCGTTGTCCGTTCACCACGTGCACCGGCGTGCCGAATTCTTTCGCCACATCTGTCAGCTTCGCGCCGTCCATCAGAAGGCGTTCATCCCTGTCGAGTGTAAGGCCGTAATCAGACGGATCCGGTTGCATGATGGTTCCTCATGTTATGTGGTGACATAATATTGGGATTACCCGCACCCATCCTGTCAAAGATTTTCAGGAATATTGTAAAATGTTTATTGTCTTATTCGAGCCGCTTGCTGAGAATCCAGAAGGTTCTGTCACGAATAAGCCCGAGCGCCTCCGCAATTCGGACCGCAGGCGAGTTATCGTCATACATCCATGTCGTTTCAAGTGAATCGAAGCCGAGCGAGATTCTGCAAAGCGCATCGAAGAGAAGCCTGGTCACTTCCGAATGACGCGCCGACTTCCTGACTCCCCCGGCGTAGATGATTAGGTTCCTGCTCTTTTTCCGTTTTCTCATGAAATTCAAGTAGAACAACGGCATCGGCACCCCGCGCAGTGACATCATTAATGGGTTGATGTCGTAGACGCACTGCAGAACACCGTGAGGAATTCCGTCTTTCTCGACGATTATGTTCAGCTCAGGGGAGGTGACGTACTTGATGTATTTCGCGGAGAAAGCATATTCTTCTGCGCTCACCGGCAGGAACCGCCAGTTGGACGCGAACGCGTCGTTGTAAACGTCCCGCACTCTTTCCAGCTCTTCGCCCAGATTGTTCAAGTTCAGTTGCCGGGCACGGAAGCCGGACTCGGACGCCGATGAGAAAGTCCCGCCGAAATTGCGTTCGACGAATTGTTTGATGCCGGTGTTTTTTCTTGTGTGAATCTCAAAGGATCTCGTGAAACCCGCACTCGCCAACAGCGATTCGTAATAAGGCGGGTTGTGCGTCTGGAAAAACGCCGGCGGTTTGTCAAATGCTTCTGTCTGCAGCCCTAAATCGGAGTAATGGTTGGGGTTGTACGGTCCCTCCAGGACGGTCGCTCCCATGACTTTGCAATATTGCCCGGCATGTCGGAACAATGCGGATACAGCTTGCGGATCATTTTCGGCCTCGAAGAATCCG
>JAJYGB010000461.1 GCA_021785235.1 Bacteroidota bacterium | reverse complement strand
GCCAGTCGTTTCTCAATAAAGCTATGGCAGGAGGCGGCGTGCAAACACGCCGCCTTTTCTTATATCCAAGGTTGATTTTAAGAAAAAGTGCGGATAGATTGGTCCATTGGTTCTCCATTTCGGAATGAATAGGGGAGGAGAACCGAGGGAAATGTCAGATTTATCCATGGGAGGTGGAAATGAAAACGCGTTTGTTTTCGGGTATAGTTTTCTTTTTTGCGTTGATACTTAGCTCCGGAAGTCTCTTCGCGCAGTGGGCGCCGATCTCGAATCTCCAGTATGTCCGGATATCGGGAATTCTCATAATCAACGACACTACTGTCTTCCTCGGTGGTTACAGCGGGGCTTTTCTCAAATCCACGGATGCCGGTGAGAACTGGACTCGTGTGACTCCTAGTGGGATGGGCACTGATTCGATCTTCTCGCTTGACAGATGCGGAAGCTTTCTCTTTGCTGGGACCAACCCTCCGGTGAGCCTCTACAGGTCGTCCGATTACGGGGAATCATGGAGTGCCGCAGGCGAAAATCTTCCGGCGAACACGAGCGTGAACGACATGACATATCTAGACAGCGTCACGTACGCTGCTACGAACAACGGCGTACTCAGTTCGACCGACAACGGAACAACGTGGAAAGCAGACACCGTCGGCCTCAGCCTCGGACAGCCTCCTTATCAATTCCCCGTGGTATATGGAACGATTGGAATTACTTCATCCGGATCTAGATTGTTTACGATTGAATCGGAAAGCGGAAACGGCGTGTACTCTACTCCGGCGGACTCGGTCGACTGGAAGAACATGGGGCTGGACACTCTTTCGTGTTACGCAATTACGTCGATTGATACCGATGTGTTCGTCGGTACAAACAAAGGCGTTTATCTTTACGGTGGAAGCTCGACCTGGCTGAACAGGAGTCAGGGCCTTCCTCTTTCGGACACCGCGAGCGTCACCGATGTTAGATTTACGGGAAACGACAGTATTCTCTTCGCCTATTTTGAATTAAGCTCATCGACGTTTTACGGTCACGAATTATACTACACTACAGACCTCGGAAGATCGTGGAAGAAGGTCGATATCGCGGGACTCAATAACTCTCCTGTCAGCGCCATAGCTGTGAATGGCAATTACCTTTTTGCGGGTACGGAAAGCGGCGCTTACGAGATTCCTATCTCGGACCTTGCCACCGCGGTTCATAATGGCCCGCCTCAACTCCCAGCCAGCTTCTCCCTTTCACAGAACTATCCTAACCCGTTCAACCCCACCACCGAGATCGAATTTCGGATTGCGGATTTAGGATTTGTGACACTTAAAGTCTATAACGTACTCGGGCAGGAAGTGGCAACGCTTGTTAATGGCATGAAGCGGCCGGGCGAATATAGCGTCATCTTCAGCGGGGCGGGTCTATCGAGCGGTGTCTATTTCTACACGCTCGAGGAAGGGAGTTATCACAAAACAATGAAGATGATCCTTTTAAAATGACTTAACTGATTTGATGACAATATGGAGGGGAGAAAGAGATTGGAGAGATGCGATACGTACTTATCTCAATTGTGATGTTTTTTCTTACCGCGACTGTCGCTTTCTGTCAGTGGAGCAAGACGGCTTTTGCGGACAGCGTAGGAGTTGACGCTATGGTCGCTCAAGGGACTAATGTCTTCATCGCCGGTGGCGGTGGGGGTTTTGTCCCGATTCCTGTCGGGGCAAAACCCGGGGACCTTCATGACAGAGCGGCATCCTTCGAAGGTGGATACAACCACGCTCACATTGGCAACGTTACATCCTTAGACAGTCTTGGAACCGGCATCTTTATGTCGTCCGACAGCGGAGCGACATGGGAATCCGCCGGCCTTCAGGACACAACTGTCTTTGCGATGGCAGTAGTGGGGAAGTATTTGTTCGCGGCCGACGGACCCGGAGAAATATTTCGGACATCGGACGATGGCGTGGTCTGGGATTCCGTCGCTAGTCTCGGAAGCGGCTGGGTCCAGTCATTTGATGTTGATTCGATCGCCCCCAGCAAGGCGCTTATCTTCTATGCCAGTTGGTCTATTTTCGTGTCGAAAGACACGGGAAGGAGCTGGGTTCAACTTTCTGCGGGATTACCGCACGAGGAAGGAGGCGTGACGTGCCTCGCTTCAAACGGGCCCGACCTGTTTGACGGAACTTTCGACGGGTACGGACCGATCAATGAAAGCGACTTCAGCGGCATCTTCAGATCGACAGACTACGGAGTTCACTGGAACGTAGTCGACACGGTACGGACACCGCAGTGCATCGCCGCCAGAGGAAACCTGGTGCTCGTCGGCTCCGAAGGTGGCGTCTATGCGTCGACCGACAGTGGCAGAACCTGGACGACGAGAAATCAGAATCTCGGGTTCTCTTCGCTTCAATTCATCGGAAACAACATACTGGCCACGTCCGGCGGAATCTATCGGTCTGTAGACAATGGCAATACATGGATCGCGGTAGATACGTCAGCTGTATCTTCAACATTTGGTATGCTTTCATTTACTCCGACGGACGTTTACGCGGTATCCGGAATTCCGCACACCGACCTTCCGAGGTTATTCATGGGACCGGCCAGCGAAGTCGTTCGCGCGCCGATATCAGGCGTCACCCCGGTAATTGAGCCGCCGCGGACGATCCCCTCGAGTTTCTCGCTCTCACAGAACTACCCCAACCCTTTCAACCCGTCGACGGCAATCGGCTATCAGCTCTCAGCCGTGAGCCGCGTGAGCTTGAAAGCATATGACGTTCTCGGGAGACTCGTGAAGACACTTGTGAATAATGAAGTTGAGAGTGCGGGAAACTATGAAGTCCGGTTTGACGGAAGCGGTTTGGCGAGCGGGGTGTATTTCTACAGACTGACCGCGAGCCCCGTCTCAGGCGCAAACACCGGATACACAAAAGTCATGAAGATGGTTCTCCTGAAGTAGTTTCGCGCCGCCGGTAGTCAATCTCACAAACAGCGTCTCCGAGATCGTCACATCTATCCTCGATGCAAGTTTACTCATTCGGATATTCTGGTCGACCGATTCGATTTTTTTCAAAAGTCTGTTAACCTCTTACGTCCCTTACAATGGACAAAGGAGTTCGCCATGAAGCTGCTGTCTACTTTATTTCTTCCGTTCATTCTCATTCCTATTTCACTCATTGCTCAAACAGAGAAATCGGACTGTTCTATATCCGTGTTGCCGAATAAGGCCAAGATAGTAGCCATGCGGGACAACACACCCTTCATGGAAATCGACAGCATCCAGTTCAACTTCATAACCCCTTCGAGCATGAAGGTAACGGAGCAGAACGAAAGGGGCATGGTGCTGGAATTGCTTTACAGAAAGGTCTGGGATCCAGGAAAGGTAAACACGTCACACGACTACGTCGTGGATCTGCACATCGACAGCATCAACGGAGGGTGGCACATCTACGCGCATCCGAAATGGGCGATGGACGTCTCGATCTATCTAAAAGATCTCGGCGGACACTACTTCGGAATCCGCGAGAGCCTCGTTCCCGATAATCATAAGAGCCCCGATATCACCGGGTCTGTGCAGCGTTTCGACGTAAAGGGCGAAGACGCGAGGTATCATGAGAACTACGCGTCCGCATGGTCCGCCTTCTTCTTCAGCAGCCTGGGGTACGCGTCGTTCTTCGACACCTTCGCCGAAGGTAAATATGAATTCGCGGTGAACGGCAGGACTGAGATCTACCACCGCACCGGCAATCTCGACTGGTACATCTTCACGGGGTCGAATGGAAACGAAATAATGAAAGCGTACTACGGAGTCATCGGCGCGCCGAAGTATGTCCCCGCATGGGCGTGCGGCGTTTCGATCTGGAGAGACCAGGACTGGAACGGAAAGAAGGACATACTGAACGACGCGGACGAAATGACAAAACTCAGGATACCGATAACCTCGATGATGGTCGACAGGCCTTACAGCAACGGAGTCGACGGCTGGTCGAAGATGGATTTCGGCAAGGGCTTCGAAGACCCGGGAGAGTGGATACACGAGCTCAACTCGCATTACAACCTGAAGTTCATGTCATGGGTGGCGCCGTGTACGTTCGGGGATACGACGCTGATCAAACCGATGCCAGGCGACCACGGGTACATCGATCTCAGCGACCCGACTGACGTGTCGATATTCGACAGCGCGCTGACGAAAAACATTTACGACTACGGTGTACAGGGGAACAAGATGGATCGTGCGGACGAGGCGTTCCCGGTCGGGCAGGCGTGGCATGACAGGACGCCGCCGTGGGAGCGCAGAAACAAATACATCTATCTCTATGCGAAGGTGATGGATTCGGTCCTCACGGCGAAGTGGGGGAAGGACAACTTCAATTACGCCCGCGCAGGGATGCAGGGAAGCCAGAAATATCTGAGCGCACTCTGGGGTGGCGACTCGCGCGAAAGCTGGGACGGACTGGCATGCAGCGTCGCGAACGCGATCCGGGCAGGCTTCATAGGCTTTCCGGACTGGGGGAGCGACGTCGGAGGCTACCTCGGCGATGCCGGTATGGAGCCGGAGGAGCTGTATACGCGATGGCTGCAGTTCGGGACGTGGTCGGGACTTATGGAGATAAAGCTAGACGGCGCCGGCGGTCGCGGGAAAGACAGGGCTCCGTGGCACTACGGGAAATCCCTGCAGGACAATTTAAGAGAAGCGTGCGAAGAGCGGATGGAACTCGCGCCGTACGTCTTTTCGCAGCTCAACACATCCGCGGATAACGGCGTCCTGATGAAACCTCTCGCGTACGAGTATCCGTCCGATCCGGCAACGTATGGAATCTGGAACGAGTACTGCTTCGGCAATTCGTTCCTCGTCGCGCCCGTGACATTGCCGGCTGAGACATCGCGCAGCGTCTACCTCCCTGCTGGTGTCTGGTACGACTGGTATTCGACGACGAACGCCTATGAAGGAGGGAAGACTTACACATGCATGCTGTCTCCCGATCATATACCGGTGTTCGTGAAACAGAACGTGATCTTCGTGACGGGGAAAAACTGGCTGAAGGGCAATTCCGTCCGCTGGGACCGGAATGCGAAGCCCGAAGTCATCATAAACGCGTTTCCGGGGAAGAAGGATTTCTCGAACAGCTTCACGTACGTGGATCGTTTCTCGAACGACAGCGTCAGGCAGATAAGTATCTCTGAGGCAGGAAACCGGATCCATGTAACCGTGCCACCGCTTGGATGCGACGGGCGCGTCGTCTTTTACAATGTAGTGCCGAAAGGGGAAGTTAAAGTGAACGGGAAGAGGGCGGACGCGAAGATTGATAAAGAGGTGAAGACGGTGGAGGTGAAGTTGAGAAGTGGCGTTGCGAATGAGGTCGTTGTCATTAGAAGTTGATCTTATATGACCTGCCGACGTGTACGCTCGGCCTCAATGGGTGGCCGTCGCAATGGATCTCGTAAGTGATCTAAAACTGGAACTTCGAATAAGATGAGAGAGACATGAATGGCAAACTTCAAAAGAAATTTTAATGCTGGTTGAGTTACGGGGTGAAACGGTCAAACGAAAACGCCATCTCTTCACTCTCTTATTCCTCTTCGGGTTTGTCCTGACAAAGCTTGGATGGGCCTCCTTCACACTTTCGCCGCCGGCTGCGCTGAGCCATCCCTAGGGATTCCCATCAGACTAACACTTTGATTATTCGCCTGTAACCCCGGGCGTATTCCGGCGTATTATCCCGCGAGACTGTAAACACCACCGCACACTCTTCACGAAGCACCAAGGAACATCAACCCGATTGTTCCTTCATTTCATAAAGCATGCCGTTGGACGATGGCAGGCTGCTAATGGGCCGATGGGATTCTTTATCGAAAGAGAATTGTTGGCGCCGTTTATAAACAGAGATTTCAACAGTGTGGATAATGTATGAATGGAAAGGCCTCAAGTTCGGGTATGCGCGTCTGTTCAACAACATGCCGAGAGAGGGGGTCGTTGTTTGAAGTTCTATGCGAATTGCAATTCTTATCCAACTGGTTAAAGATCAAAGCAGGAGGAAGACATGAAGTCAGTCGAATCCGATTTGCGATCCTTTGTTTCGGCGACTGAAAGAGCGACTTCAAGGAGAGCATTCATCGTAAAGACCGCAGGCTGCACGGCCGGTCTCGCGCTGCTGGCTTTTCCTGGAATTATCTCCGAAGTCTTCGCGGCCAAGGCGGACAAGACGAGGGAAGAAATAATGAAAGAAGTGCAGGAGAAGGCCGAGAAGTACATGCAAATGTATGGGGCTTGTTCGCAGGGAGGTTTCTGTGCGCTGAATGAACAGTTCGATTTGAAAGGGGACAACATAATTCCCGGGCTG
>JAJYGB010000092.1 GCA_021785235.1 Bacteroidota bacterium | reverse complement strand
ACTCTTCAGCCCGGCGGTGTCGCAGCAATACGGCGCGACGATCAGCGGGGCTGATCAGAGCGGCAATTTCTACCTGGATGTGGACCGACTGGGACAGAACGGCGTCGTCAAAGCGAATTCGGCATACGACCAGACTTCCATCAGGACTTCGGTGACACGAACATTCGCGCAAGGCCTGACCATCGACCTCAACGCGGCCTATGTCAACAGCAGCTCGGATCGTATCCAGCAGGGATCCAACATCTCAGGACTGCTCCTTGGTGCTTATCGTACGTCGCCTGACTTCAACAATCTTCCTTATCTCGTGAACTATGTGTCTCCGGCCGGAGCCATCACGCCCGGTGTGCAGAGAACATACAGGAACGGCGCTGGAGATCCTACAAAGGGGATGGGATACGATAACCCCTTCTTCAGCGTGTACATGAATCCGACAACGATCGCACTCGACCATTTGACCGGATCCAGCTCCATTTCATATGACGCGGCCGACTGGCTTAACTTCACTTACAGAGCCGGTGTGGACTACATAACCGACCGCGATAACACTGAGCTTGCTCCGTATGACGCCAGCCAGAAACTCGGACAGCTGATTCGCAACGTTAACACATCCTATATGGTTAACTCAGATCTGATGGGCCGCGCAAATCATTCGTTCTCGGATGAATTCTCTTCGACATTGTTGGTCGGTTTCCACCTCGATAACACGCAATACGACAATACTGGTATCGTCGGCACGGACTTCATAATACCGACAGCCCCCCCTACATTGGGGAACGCGGCGAGCTATGCGCCCGGAGAATCGAAAATAATCACGCGCAACGCGGCCCTCTATGGCCAGTTGAATTTGAACTTCTACAAGCAGTTGTTCTTCACGCTATCCGGACGTGATGAAAGCTCGTCGACGTATGGTCCCGATGTGCCTTCTCTCTTCTTTTATCCGTCGGCGAGTGTGGCATGGGAGTTCACACAGCTCCCCATTTTCAAGGACAACTCGATACTTACGTACGGCAAGCTGAGAGCGGCCTATGGTGAAGCAGCCGTGCAACCGCCAGCGTATTCGACCAACACCTATGTTGTCGCCAACCCAATTATAGGAAACGGCTGGGGCCCCGGAATAGGGCTTCAATATTACGGTGGTGGAGTTGTTAGCTCCACGACCCTCGGTAATGCTACACTCGGCCCCGAGAAAACTACCGAGTCTGAATTCGGCGTTGATATGAGACTCCTTGACGATCGCGTGTCCATGAGTCTGACGGCCTATCATGACATCACGACTGATGCAATCCTCGGCCTGAACGTCGCACCGTCTTCCGGATTCTCGTTGATAAACTCAAACGCCGCAAAGATGAGCAATGTGGGATACGAAGCTCAGTTGACAGTAGACTGGCTGAGATTCGGTAATTTCTCATGGCAGACTGTCGGCAATTGGTCCACGAATCATAACATTGTTTACGATCTGTCCGGCGTTACAAACGTATTCCTCTCCGGGTTCACGGATCCCGCTTCTGAGGCGATTCTTGGCCAGCAAGTCGGCGTACTCTATGGAACACGCTGGGAGCGCAATGCGAACGGCTCGCTCACGCTCGGTGGCGGATCCAACGGTCTGTTTCCGGTCGGCGACGCTGCAACACCGGGTGTTCTCGGCGACCCGAACCCCAAATATGTGGCCAGCGTCACGAATACCTTCCGTCTGCAGCGTTTTACGTTCAGCTTCACTTTCGACTGGAAGGTCGGAGGACAAGTCTGGAACGGAACGAAGGGCGCTCTTTCTTACTTTGGAAAAGCAGGCGACCAGAACTGGTGGACTACCATCAGCGCTACCCAGGCTACGACTCTGTTGAACTATGACGGTTACACGGTTGCCCAGATGGCGAACGGAGAAGACTGGGGCGTTACGACAATGCCTGCCAGCGCGGCGTTCAGAAAGAATTCGGACGGCACGTACTCCTTCCGCGGTTATGTTCATAACTTCGGCGGTGGAAATGTGATCGTCGACGAGTCGTACTACTATGATGGCCCGGGCTCCGGATTCACCGGACCTGCGGAACAGTTCATTGAAGACGGTAGCTACGTAAGACTCCAGCAATTGGCTCTCTCTTACACGATCCCGTTGAAGACGATCGGTCTTGAAAGCGTTCAGCTGAGTGTAATCGGCCGCAATCTCGCCTTGTGGACAAAGTACACCGGCGTTGATCCGCAAGCCAACCTGACCGGACCGACGAACGGACAGGGACTCGACTACTTCAACAACCCAAGCGTCAAGACTTGGATATTCTCAATCGCGGTGAATTACTAAGAAAGGGAGCAATATGAAGAAGACTTTAAAATACGTCGCGATATTGGCGCTCTTCGGTGTAGTCCTTGTGGGTTGTAAGTCGTTCACAAAGGGCTATTCCACGAGCCCGTATGGCGCAACAAGTGCACCTGCTCCGCAACTATTCGCGGGATCGCAGGGTTCCTTCGATGAGTTCATGGAAGGGTTCCCCTCGCAGATCTCGTCTTTGTGGGCGCAGGCAGCTACAGGTTCATCCAGGCAGTTCCAGGGCTATTACAGTTACCAGACGTCGGCACAGGATTACGCCAACGACTGGGCAACTGCTTACAATAATGTTGTTTACAACCTTCGTCTGACCGAACAAGAGGCGGCGGCGAACGGACAGAAGAACCTCGAAGGCGCGGCGAAGATCCTTGAAGGCATCCAGATGGGAACGATCACGGCGCTTTGGGGCGATGTCCCTTACTCGCAGGCCGCCGAGCCCAGTGTGACGACAACGCCCAAATTCGACGCGCAGGCCACCGTGTATGCGGAAGTGCAGGCCACCCTCGATACGGGCATTGCTCTGCTGAATTCCAACAAAGCCAAGTTGCAGGCCGATATTTTCTCTTCGAATGGTGACCCGAACATCTGGATTGCAGCGGCCTATACAGCCAAGGCGAGATACGAAATGCAGGCCGCCCGTGCTGACCACTATTCGACCGCGGATCTGAACAACGTCATTGCCTGGGCGAAGCAGGGAATCATTGCGACAAACGGTTCGCAGGACATGATGTTCCTCCATACAACCGGAACATACAACGGCGACATGAACCTATGGTATTCGTTCGGCGTATACGACCGGAGCGGGTACATCGACGCGAGTAAGAGCTTCGCGATTCCTATGCTTGAAGCTTACGGCATGGGGAAGCAGATGAACTACTACTTCGACACATCCGCGAGCCCCGTTGATCTCAACTACAATACCGGTGCTTTTACTGGTACGACTCCTTTCCCGATCTTCAGGGCGTCCGAAGGGAACCTGCTGATTGCGGAGGCCTATGCCCGCGAGAACGACCTGGCTAACGCACTGACGTATCTTAACGTTGCGATTACGTACAACAATAACACGTATGGAGACAGCACCGCCGCTTATGCGGCCGCCGACCCGGCGGTTGCGACGCAGGGTGCGATGCTTCAGTCGATCTTCAACGAGGAGTATATGTCGCTCTTCCCGGAGGTTGAACTGTTTAATTTTGTCAGAAGGGTGGATTATCAGATAATCTACACTTCCGGTACCAACACTGTGAAGCTCACCCCGACGAACGGGACTCAGTTCCCACAGCGGTTCTTCTACCCAACGAACGAATTGACCGCGAACCCGAATACTCCCGTGCAGACATCGGCGGCCCTTTACTCAAAGACGCCTGTCAACAGCGTTGCCGACGCGGCGCTTTCGCAATAGGTAAGAGTGAAATGTCGTGGTCTCGCCACGATTAATGTTGTCCCGTGCTACCATCAGGCGGCACGGGATTTTTTTTCCGTAGAATCAAGGGCTTTTAAGTGTGATGGGACGCTCACAGGCTAATTTTGTTGATGCCGAAACTTGATTCACATGTTGTTCCATCCTAAATTATGCTGAATTTCTGGAGGTAAATATGGCCGAAAAAAAATGGTACAACGTTTTCGTATCCGTCGAAGATGAAGAGAAGAAAAGCGAGCAGCCTGAACAAGGCGTAGCGACGCAATCACGCGTAGAGATAACCGAGCCTCAGCTCGAACAGCCTGTCGCACGAGTTGGAGAAGAACTCCCGAGTTTCCAGGCTATCTATCAGGCGTTCGGCATAAAGGAGCCCATGAACGGGTTCACAGTGTACCGTGCCGAGGAACTCCTTAAGAGTGTCTACCTCAAGAACGCGTCCCCGGACATCAGGCGAAGCGCTCTTATGGTTGCCCTTGAAGCGCTCAGGATTCCGGCGGAAGACGTTATCCAGGATGCGGTTAAACGCGATAAAGCGCTCACTCAGTTCGAAAAGATCGAGGAGCGAAGGCTGCGTGAGATGGAGCAGAAGAAGAGCGAGGAGAACAAGCGCCTCCAGGAAGAAATGGAACGGATATTCAACGAGATCCGCGAGAAGATGGAGGACAACAATACCTCGGTGAAAGAAGCTCGCGATAAATTCCAGGCCTGGCAGGAAGACAAGGAAAAAGAGGAGCAGAGGCTCTCCGGCGTCCTCCAATACTTCGTATCGCAGGAAGTCTCGGAACAGAACCACCCTGCGAGGCGGAGACGTACACCTCCTTCCGAGAGTTAAAATAGGAAATGGCAGTCCCAAGTCCTCCGTACATGCTGTCTTGCGGAAGCCACAATCCCTGTTTATTTTGTGCGCCTGCCGGTTTTTATGAGTTGACGAGGATATATGGCGCGAGTTAAAATCCAGCCCGGAGGCAAGTTGCTTGTAGCTGTCGTAGTACTCGGTGCGTTGCTTTTCCTTTTTTTCGAGCTGAAACCTCCCAAAACGCACAAGTCAGAGATACAGCCCAGCGCGCCGCCACCCACCGCACCCATGCCCACAAAGACCAATGAGCAAAGCGAAGGGAGCGAGCAGGTATCAAAGAGCGTCGCCCAGCAGCCCCCCGCGCAGGTCGCGCAGCGATATGCTATGAGTGCGGCACCGGTAGGCTCCCCGATCAGAATTTATTTCCGCTTTAACCGCGCGGGGATAAACAAGAATGTCTATTGCATCTTTGATAGAATCGAAGAGCTAGCCCGGCATGAGGGGGCGAGAGGTTTGCGGATAGTCGTCGAGGGAAATGCCGACTCCATCGGACCATCGTGGTACAATGTGGACCTTTCCAGAAAGAGGGCGAGCCGAGTCGCGGATTCGCTTGCAAGGCGTCTTGGAATTCCTCTGAAAAACATTTCCATCGTGGCCAACGGGTCGACCAGGCCGATCTCGAGCAACAGCACACGCGACGGTAGAGCCGATAACCGCCGTACCGATGTAATTATCGGCTACTGAGCCTCCTTCCTCTTAAGTTTCAAGCGCAGCAGTTCGCAGTATAGCCTGAGGCTGGGTCTATTTAATGAACCGTTTCCATTTCTCTTCACTATCTATTATAATTTCCTAACATCTATTTCCGTTGAATAAGTTGGCGGGTGAACGCATGAATGACAAAATTGACGAGCTGAAAAGACTTGCTGAAGAGGCTAAAGCCGGCGGCGGGAAGAATCGCGTCGACGAGCAGCATAAGAAGGGAAAGCTGACCGCGCGGGAACGCCTCGCTATACTCACCGCCGAGGGTTCTTTCATCGCGCTCGCTATGTTCGTCAAACACCGTTCCCATGATTTCGGGCTTGAGAAACAGCGCTATCCCGGAGACGGCGTAGTGACGGGCCACGGCAAGATCGACGGAAGGCTTGTCTTCGTATACAGCCAGGACTTCACCGTGTTTGGCGGTTCTCTTTCGGAGGCACACGCAGAGAAAATCTGCAAGGTGATGGATTTGGCGATGAAGATGGGCGCTCCCATTATCGGGCTCAACGACTCGGGCGGCGCCAGGATACAGGAAGGGGTGGTATCGCTCGGAGGATACGCCGACATCTTCCTTAAGAATACGCTCGCAAGCGGAGTTGTCCCGCAGATTTCGGCGGTGATGGGACCGTCTGCCGGCGGTGCCGTCTATTCTCCTGCCATAACCGATTTCATTTTCATGGTGAAGAACACAAGCTATATGTTCGTCACCGGCCCTAATGTCGTCAAGACAGTAACGCACGAAGATGTCTCGTTTGAAGAACTTGGCGGTGCAATCACCCACGCCACGAAGAGCGGAGTGGCACATTTCGCGTGCGACGGTGAAGCGGAGTGCCTCCTCGGCATCAGGAATCTCCTTTCGTTTATTCCACAGAACTATCGTGAAGACCCACCGCGCGTGAAAAGCAAGGACAATCCGGACAGGGTAGGCGCAGCCCTTAACAATCTAATACCGGAAAATCCCAACAAGCCGTACGATATGAAGGACGTCATCAAGCTCATAGTCGATGACGGGGCGTTCACGGAAGTGCACGAGCTT
>JAJYGB010000143.1 GCA_021785235.1 Bacteroidota bacterium | reverse complement strand
GACCATCGTCTATTCGATTTCGTTCGGCCTGAGCTCCGCGGCCACGGCAATTGTGGCACGCAGAATCGGCGAGAAGAACCATGATGGGGCCGCGCACGCGGGAGCCCAATCGATGTTCGTAGCGATGATCGTTGCAATCGTCTTGAGCGCCGCTGGAATCGCTCTTGGCGGGAAAATCCTGTCGCTTATGGGAGGGAGCGAAGAAGTCGTGAGGGACGGCGCGGTTTTCACTCGCATAATGTTCGGGGGGAGTCTCTCGATCGTACTGTTGTTTCTCATAAACGGGATCTTCCGCGGAGCAGGTGATCCTGCGATGGCGATGAAGAGCCTCTGGATTGCCAGCGGCGTCAATATCGTCTTGTGCCCGCTCCTCATCCACTTCTTCGGTTTGAAAGGCGCCGCGATTGCGACCGTAGCGGGGAGAAGCTCCGGTGTCCTTTTCCAATCGTACCACCTTTTCAGAGGAAGCGGCATACTGAAATTTCATGCCTCCCATTTTGGATATGATGCCAGACTAATCCGATCCCTCGTAAGGATTTCCTGGCCTGCCGCCTCTCAGCTCATTATATCAAGCGGCAGCTGGATAGTTTTGGTCCGGCTGGTGGCCGAGACGGGCGGGACTGCCGCGTCGGCCGGCTGCCAGATCGCCCTGCGCAATTTCATCTTCTTCATCCTCCCAGCCTGGGGATTGAGCAATGCGGCGGCGACATTGGTCGGACAGAATCTCGGGGCCGGACAAGTCGAGAGAGCGCAACAGAGCGTCATGCTCATCGCAAAGTACAACGTGATTTTTATGAGCTTCGTAATGATATTGTTTCTGTTCTTTTCGCATCCCATAGTGAGCTTCTTCACGCAGGACCAATCCGTGATAAGACATGGCGCCCTGTCGTTGCGGATTTTCGGATCGGGTTTCATCTTTTACGGCATTTCGATGGTGATGGTGCAGGCCTTGAACGGCGCGGGAGACACCAGGACGCCGACAGTAATCAACTTCGTCTGTTTCTGGTTGTTCCAGATACCCCTCGCCTATTTCCTGTCAGAAGGACTGAAGATGGGAGCGTCGGGTGCCCTAATCGCCGTTCCCGTAGCGGAGACTGTGATTGCACTCGTGATGTGGCATTATTTTAACAAAGGCAAATGGAAAGAAATAAAGATCTGAGGACCAAAAATGAGAAAGCTATACTTATTCAACATGATAACGCTCGACGGTTTCTTCGAGGGGGCAAACCGCGAGTTGGATTGGCACAATGTTGATGATGAATTCAATGACTTCGCCATCGATCAGCTTAACCGCACGGATTTGATTCTGTTCGGGCGCGTGACTTACGAAATGATGGCGGGCTATTGGCCGACTCCAGAGGCGACAAAGGATGATCCAATTGTTGCCGACAAGATGAACAGCCTGCCGAAGATTGTCTTTTCAAGGACGCTCGAAAAGGCCGGATGGACAAACGCGACTTTGATAAAGGGAAAGATCGCGGAAGAAGTTCTGAGACTGAAACAACTGCCGGGCAAAGAGATCGCGATATTTGGAAGTTCGGAGTTGGCGCTGACGCTAATTCATCACCGCCTGATCGACGAATTCCGGATAATCGTAAATCCGGTCGTTCTTGGCGCGGGCAAGCCTCTTTTTAGGGGGATCGACATTAGGCTCAATCTACAGCTTCTCAAAGTGAAGGAGTTCGCGTCCGGAAACGTTTTGCTTTGTTATGAGCCCGTCAGGAAATAGGTATTCCGAGGGAAGCACAGTTGCCCTTATTAGCAGTTGAATCAAGCCGAACGGCAGGCAGCAAAGGGAACTGAACCGAGTAAAGCACGCGGTTTACGGGACTACGCCGTGGCGGTTCATACTCATTCCTACAAAATGTTCGGAAAACCATATATATTAGTGCCTCATGGTAGGAATGAAGCGTCACAATCGCGTTTCAGCCACGCCTCTTGCTCCGGAGGAGCCATAAGGCATGAAGACCACTCTGAAGCTCGCGCTCGCCGTTCTGATTGTATCCCTGATCGCATTCTTCGTCCTCACCGCTTTGGGCATGGAGCCGATCATCGCATACACGGCCACAACCGTTTCCTCGTCGCTGATCTTCCTCGCTGTCTGCGCGATGGTCATCAAGGAAGAAGTCCCGGCCAGATACTTTTTCGCTCTGCTGGCAGCAGGTGTTCTGCTCAGGATCGCCTTCGCCGCAGTCCACCCTGTGGGTTCCCCGGACTACTACAGGTACGTTTGGGACGGGAAAGTCCAGGCGAGCGGCGTCAATCCATACCGGTACGCGCCAGAGGATTCCGCGCTGACTGCGCTTCATTCGGATCTGGTCCCAAGGCTTGTAACATACTCCGACATGAGAACCATCTACCCCCCGCTCAGCGAAAACCTTTTCCACCTCGCCTATATCATAAGCGGCGAGAGTTACCTCGGTATCAAATTACTTCTCCTGGTATTCGATCTGCTTACGATGCTGGGGCTGCTCCTGACAATGAAGAAATTGAAAATCGACAGGAAGTATCTGCTTCTCTACGCGCTCTGTCCCCTTCCGCTGATCCAGTTCTTCCTCGACGGGCACGTGGACAGCTTCGGGTTCACCTTCCTGGTCTTCGCATTATACTTCTACTTCGGCGAGAGAAAGACCCTGGCGTACCTCTTCATCGGGTTATCCATGTTGATTAAGCCGCTGGCGCTGATCGTAGTACCCGTACTTTTCTTCAACGAGAAAGGCGCGCTGAACCGCCTCAAGGCGGCGGCCGTACCGGTCCTTCTTTTCGGGGCGTTCTATCTGCCATACGTCTTCACGGGAAGCCCCTTCCAGGCGCTGATGAAGTTCACGGAGAACTGGACGTTCAACGGAGTCGTCTTCGACATACTCGACTCCTTCATCCGCGACAATCAGCGCACGCGTATATTATGCGCGATTCTCCTCATGATCGCCTACCTCCCGGTCATTCTAAGCAAGAGAGATCTCCTCACCAAAATATACCTGTCAATCTTTCTTCTTTTTATTTTCTCCCCGATAGTTCACCCCTGGTACATAGGCTGGTTGGTAGTCCTGCTTCCTCTCATACCAAGATGGAGCGGCATCGCGTATGCCGGATTGTCAAGCCTGACGGCTTTCACGATACTCACCTACCAGACAACAGGAGTATGGAACGATTACACCCTGGTTCTGGTCTTTGAATACACGCCGGTTATACTGCTATTTCTGTGGGAGCTGCGGCGAAAGTCCGAAACGCTCGCCGGAAGCTGAGGCCGTTTAGCCGGTATTCCTCATGCCGGCGGCGATCCCGTTCACCGTCGACCTCAGAAGGTCGAGTATCTCCTGCCGCCTTCCGTTTTCCGATTTGTCGTCGCGGTAAATCTGGAGGAATTTTATCTGCACAAGGCTTATCGGGTCTATGTAAGGATTCCTGAGTTGGAGCGAGCGTTGAAGCGATGGGTTTGAATCGAGAAGGTTCTTCTCGCCGGTAATGCTGAGAACCGCCCTCCTCGATCTCTCATATTCCTCGCTTATCATCCTGAAAATCTTCTTCGCCGTGCCCTGACCGCCGGAAAGCCGCAGGTATTCACCGCCGATCGTCATGTCCGCTTTGCTCAGGACCATCTCCACGTTATCGGTCAGCGCCTTGAAGAACTCCCATTTCTTATAGATCGTCCTTAGATCCGCCCAGCTGACGATGCCTCTCTCAACCGCTTTCTCGAGGGCGAAGCCGAAGCCGAACCAGCCCGAAATGAGCTGTCTATTCTGGGTCCAGGCAAACACCCAGGGGATGGCACGGAGGTTTTTCAGATCGGTCCCGTTGTTTCTGGAGGGTGGTCGGGACCCGATCTCAATCCTTTCGATCACATCTATCGGCGTAGCGAGCCTGAAGTATTCGATGAACCCGGGATGCGTAACAAGCTCGCGGTAATGTATCAAGGCCGTGTCAGAAATCTCTTCGAACAACTTCAGATACCTGCCGGCGACGTTCTTCTCGCCCGATTTATATTTCGCAGTCGAAAGGATGACGGCCGACGATGTCAGCTCGATGCTGCGCAGGGCTATCTCCGGCATGGAGTATTTCACGAAAATCATTTCACCCTGCTCTGTTATCTTGATCTTCCCCTCGATGGTGCCAATCGGCTGGGACAGGATCGCCTGGTTCAGCGGGCCGCCGCCGCGCGACACGCTCCCTCCCCTGCCGTGAAAGAGAATCAGGGTAACGCCGAACCTGTCGCAAATCTTCTTGAGGTTTATCTGCGCTTTTATCAGCTCGAAACCGGAAGCCACTATCCCGGCGTCCTTATTACTGTCGGAATAGCCGATCATGATCTTCTGCGTCATACCCCGGAGTTTGAGGTGCTGCGCGTAGGCCGGGTTCCTGAAAAGATTTCCCATAACCACGTGGGCGTGTTTTAAATCTTCGATTGTCTCGAAGAGCGGGAGGATATCGAGTCTCGATTCTTCTATCTTCGCGTCTCTCGCCCTGACCAGGCCGGCCTCCTTCGCAAACAGTAAAGGAGTTAGGACATCGCTGACCGCAGAACTCATGCTGATGATGTAATCGTTGCAGGTCTCCTCGCCGGCGGATTCCTTTCCAAACCTCATCGATTCGAACTCCTGGAGAACTTCGGAGGAATCGGGATGAAGAGACAGGTTGGAATTGACCAACGGCCTCTCCTTGAGATTCTCCCGGGTAAGGAGCCTGATTCTCCCCTCCTCTCCGAGCTTCTCGAAGCCGTCTTCAACCTCCGAAGCCTTCAGCAAGCCCGAGACCGCGCTCAGCAGGACTGCTGAATTCTGCCGCATGTCAAGTGACGCCAGATGGAACCCGAAAGTCCTGGCTTTATAGATGAGAGGGAGGATCCTCGATTCCGCTATGACCTCTCCCCTGTTGGCGGTCAGGCTGTCGTGCATCAACTCGATGTCGCGGATAAAATCCGCTGCGGACTCGTACCGGTAGCCCCGCTCGTCCAGCGTGTTTTTCAGCTTGTGGTATATCAGGAAGACTTTTACCCGGTAGATCTCGGTCTGGTCTTTCAGGTCCTGTTCTTTGATTTGATCCGAGAGATTGCGTTTGTCCGTATCCACCGATTCCATCAGGTCGCGGGAAGCTCCAACGAGTCTCGTCGAGCTGCTCATGGCTTCGTACAGGATATCCGTGTCTTTCAGATAGGACGAGAGTATTTGCCTCTTCTGCATCGCGATCGCCGTTCTCGTCACTTCCGCCGTGACGAACGGGTGTCCGTCCCTGTCCCCGCCGATCCACGATCCAAATTTCAGGATAACGGGAGCGGGGGTATCCGAATTATAGACTTTCTTGAGAGTCCTGTTCAACCTGTCGTAGAACATCGGTATGGTATCGTAGAGTATCTCGCTGAAGAAGAAGAGGCCGCGCCTGATTTCATCGTAGACGCTGACCCTGTTCATTCGAATCTCGTTCGTTTGCCAGAGCATCGTAATCTCGGCGTGGAGCTGTCGGCGGAGATCCGCGAGCTCGTCCGGCGTAAGCGTAGATATCTCGCGCTTCAGGAGAAGCTCACTGATATTAAGCGTTTTGCGGAGGACCGTCTGCCTTGTCGCTTCAGTCGGGTGAGCCGTGAATACCGGGACCACCGTGGTCATTTCGAGAATTTGTCTCGCAAAATCCAGATTGTGCCCTTCACCGGCAAGCTTGTTAAATGCCTCTTCCATGGAGCCCCTCTGGGGGGTAGCGTCGGAAAGGGCGTGCGCGCGCTGCCTCCTGATGCGGTGCACCTCGTCTGCGGTGTTGCTAAGGAGGAAATAGAAGAGGAACGCCCTCACTATCCTGCTTGCCTTATCGAGATCGAGAGAGTTTATGATTCCATCGATTTCACTCTTTGTCTTTTCCGAATGGTTCGATCTCAGCGACTTGGTAAGCAAGCGTAGCTCTTCTTCGAGATCGAAGAACGCTTTGCCTTCCTGCTCGATTAATACCTTACCCAGTATCGCGCCGAGCTCCCGGATATCACGGTGCAGCGGCGCGTCTTTCGCGTTCTCGTAATCTTTCAGGGTGTCTTCCTGCATAATTTAAAATAAGAAAGCGTGGGCTAATTCAAAATTTATCGCGGGACTCGTATGTACGAGTTCAGTACGCGGAGAGAAGCGACGCGATTGCAATCGCCGCCGTTTCGGATCTCAGCCGGGTTTTGCCGAGTGAAAAGTCTTTGTATCCGTTTTCAATGAGTAAGGCGATTTCATTTTCCGAAAACCCGCCTTCCGGGCCGATTAAAGCTATGGCCGGTCCGTCTGTCTTCATCTGCAAAATATGACTCTTGATCATGTTGCCGGATTTTTCGTGCAATGCGATCCTCTCGCTATAGGAGCGTCCAA